>NZ_QSPG01000001.1:0-238027 GCF_003436395.1 Collinsella sp. TM06-3
GTCCCGGGCTGACAATTTCGACTGTAATGGACGTTCTTAAATGACTAGTCAAACAAGAACGTCCCCAACGACTATTAAGTCTGAACGTTAGCTCAGTTCGTCGGCTACTTGGTGTTCGTAGAAGGCTTCTACTACGGCGTTAAAGTCGCGGGCGAAGTCTTCCATGGTTCCGTGCCAGGTGGCTCGGCCGGGTTTTCCCTGGCCAACATAGGCAGTTTGAATGCCGCAGGCGGGACTGGGGAAGTCGCGCTTGGGATCGTTGCCCACCATAAGGACCTCGTGCGGCTCGAGTCCCATTACCTGAAGCTGCTCTAGATAGTAGGTGGCATCGGGCTTGCAGCGGGTGGTGTTTCCCATGTGCGTGACGAGCTCAAAGGGGGCGTCGCCCAAGTCGCCCCAACCCATGCGGCACTCGATGGCCCCCTGGGGAAAGCTGGGGTTGGTAAAGAGCGCGCAACGCAGTCCAGCGTCCTGTACGGCCTGGAGCGCGGCGTGTGCACCCGGCATGGCGTGGGCGTTAATGACATCGTCGTTCTTGTATGGAAGAACTTCGCGGTCGTAGTAGGTAAACGCCTCGTAGATGAGGGGATCGGAGAGGCAGATGCCGCATCGGCGCTCGACCTCGGTGCGGTAAAACTCAAGATTGGTGCGGTTGTCCGTGCCGCTGCGGCGATTGGCATTGAGGTCGACCAGGATGGTGCCGAGGCGTGCCATCGTGCCACCGCGGCTGCGGCGTCCGATATCCGCGAGCATCGACGAGACATCCTTAAAATAGCGAAGGATGAACGCGTTGAGGTTGATGCTAAGAAGCGTCTCGTCCATATCGAAAACGACTGCTTTGAGCACGCGGCACCTTTCTCGAAAAATCGTTCCAGAATCGTTGGCTCCGGATACTTTACCGCAAAGCCGTATGCCTAACTGCCTATCGTCAACTTATGGAGACGGTCGTCCACAAGATTGCGAAAAAGTCTCCATACGAGTAAAAAATCGCAGTTCACGCTTGAAATCGAAATGATTTCCCCGTAACCTATACGAACGTGATTGCATAAGCGTCACATTAGTATCTGTCGGCTCCCGAGTGTTCCTAAACGTTGTGTGCTTGTCGCACCCTTCTGTAGGTCCTAGCAATCGGGGCCCCGTAGTTCGAAAGGGGTCCACCTTTGAGTGAGATTCAGAACTCGTCCATTTTCTCTCTTGACGATGTCAATGAGGAGGAGATGAACAACCTCATCGACGGTACGATTACCGACTTTGATGAGGGCGATCTCGTTAACGGCACTGTCGTTAAGATCGAGCATGACGAGGTGCTCGTTGACATCGGATTCAAGTCCGAGGGCGTTATCCCGGTCCGCGAGCTGTCCATCCGCAAGGACGCTAACCCTGCAGACATCGTTGCACTCGGTGATCCCATCGAGGCCCTGGTTCTCCAGAAGGAGGATAAGGACGGTCGTCTGGTCCTGTCCAAGAAGCGTGCCGAGTACGAGCGTGCTTGGAACCGCATCGAGGAGAAGTTCAACTCCGGCGAGAACGTCGAGGGCGAGGTTATCGAGGTTGTCAAGGGCGGCCTGATCCTCGACATCGGCCTGCGTGGCTTCCTGCCCGCTTCCCTCGTCGACCTCCGTCGTGTCAAGGACCTCACCTCCTACATGGGCACCCGCATCGAGGCCCGCGTCATCGAGATGGACCGCAACCGCAACAACGTCGTCCTCTCCCGTCGCGTCGTGCTCGAGGAGTCCCGTAAGGCCGAGCGCTCCGAGATCCTGTCCAAGCTCAAGTCTGGCATGCGTCTCCAGGGCACTGTTTCCTCCATCGTCGACTTCGGCGCCTTCGTCGACCTCGGCGGTATCGACGGCCTCATCCACATCTCCGAGCTCTCCTGGAACCACGTCAACCATCCTTCCGAGGTTGTCAAGGTCGGCCAGGAGGTCGAGGTCGAGGTTCTCGACGTCGATCTCAACCGCGAGCGCATCTCCCTGGGTCTCAAGCAGACCACCGAGGATCCGTGGCGCGCACTGGTCAAGAAGTACCCCGTCGGCGCTATCGTCGAGGGCACGGTGACCAAGCTTGTCCCGTTCGGCGCTTTCGTCGACCTGGGCGAGGGCATCGAGGGCCTGGTGCACATCTCCGAGATGGCCAACAAGCACGTCGACCAGCCTTCTCAGGTCACCCACGTGGGCGACAAGGTTCAGGTCAAGGTCATGGAGATTGACCTCGACCGTCGTCGTATCTCCCTGTCCATGAAGTCCGCTGCTGAGACTCTGGGTGTCGAGATCGAGGTTACCCCGCTGCCTTCCGAGAAGAAGGACGAGGAGACCGACGCCGAGTAAATCGGTTTGACGATCACTTGTTTAAGGGATCCGTCCGCAATGGACGGATCCCTTTTTGCATTTACTGCCGAGATGTTCGGTAGTAAATGCGCGTAACGCTGCTTGGGCTTTTCGCTTGCTATTGAGTTGTCGGTGCATGAAAAAACGCCGACATCCCGCCTCGGGGAGGAGGCGGGAACGCACCGAGTAGACGGAGGGGTGCGGAGCGCGGTCGCGTCTCGACTGACGACGTTGCCCATCGACGGAACTATTGTAGCGCATGGGTGGTTCTTGGTTTATCGTGTCGAGCGCTTGCGTTGTGCCATTGCGTGTGCTGGCGGTGTGCTACACTCTTTCACTGCTGAGTGGGCCAGACGGTCGCGCGATGTGCTGCTTGCAGCACGCGTGAGGAAAGTCCGGGCTCCAGAGGGCGGGATGCCGGCTAACGGCCGGGCGGAGTGATCCGACGGAAAGCGCCGCAGAAAAGAAGACTCCCACCTGCGCCACAAGGCGTAAAGGGAAAAGCTGAAACGGTGGTGTAAGAGACCACCAGCGTCGTGGCAACACGGCGGCTTGGCAAGCCCCATCCGGAGCAAGCGCGAATAGGAACGCTATGGGCCGGCCCGGTCCGCGTTCGGGTAGCGTGCGTGGAGCTGCACGGTAACGTGCAGACAAGATAAATGACCGTTCACGACAGAACCCGGCTTATAGGCCCACTCAGCTTTCTTGTTGACGCTGCGACGGCGTCAGCTGGCCGATTTGGCGCTCATTCGTCGGTCGCCGCCATAAGGCGTGCTCCCTCCTCTTTCGGGCCAAATCGACTCAGCTGGCGCCGTCTCGCTGTTGGTGACGGCATCATTGGCGTTTCCGTTCTTGTTGGAGAGGGCAACGGTACGGCCTTTGCCGTATTATTGAGGCTGTTTATTGCTTTGCTTGTTGTTGAGGGGCTTTGTTGGACAGCTATTTTACTCTGCAATCGAATATTGAGGCTTCGGGCGAGTTTGTGGACCGCAAGAGTCGGTTTATTGCCCAGCTGGTCCATATTGAGTCCGAGGATGAGGCAAATGCCTTTATCGAGATGGTCCGAAAGCGTCATTACGATGCTCGACACAATGTTCCCGCGTGGATTTTGGTCGACGGGCGCGAGCGTCAGAGCGATGACGGTGAGCCGAGCCGTACGAGTGGCATGCCGACGCTCGAGGTGTTGCGCGGTGCAGGGCTCAAAAATGTTTGCTGCGTGGTAACGCGCTATTTTGGTGGCACGCTGCTGGGGCCTGGTGGCTTGGTGCGCGCCTATACCGCGGCGACGCAGGCGGCGGTGGCCGCGGCTCAGGAGGCCGGGCAGATCGTCGAGATGACGAGTGTCGTGCCTGTTGACGTGCATGTGGCCTATCCGCAGTATGAGCAGGTGCTTCGTTTGGCGCAGGATTCGGGTGCCAAGGTTTCGGATACCGATTACGCGGATGCCGTGACACTTCATTTGGTGTTCAAAGCGGGGGAGCAGGAACCGTTTTGTGCTAAGATGCGCGAGCTTATGGCAGGGCGCGAGGAGATTGAGGTCGGCGCTCCCGAATTTGCCGAGTTCTAACGGCGACGGCCGGTGTGCTTTTGGATGGATCCCAAGCGCGCCGGCCGTCGTTTTATGTTGCCGCCGTTTACTCGGCGAGCTGCTTTAGCACATCGCAGGCGATCTCGATGGCATCGTCGATGCAGCCGGGGCAGCTGCGGAGCGGACCCTTGTCCGATCCGACGCCCTTGAGCGTGCCGCAGACGGTCGTCGTGTTCTTCTCGCCAAAACGCTTGGCGATCTCGCGCGACAGCTTGTAGGTCTGGCCCTTGGTCTTGGGGTTTTCCATGCCGTCGCTCATTACAAAGCCCATGATGGCCACGGCGCCCGAGATGGCGCCGCAGGTTTCGGTCATGCCGCCCATGCCGGCGCCAAAGCCCTCGGTGAGGGTAAAGGCGACCTGGGGGTCGAGCCCGACGGCGGGCGCGAGCGTGCAGGCGACGGCCTGCGCGCAATTAAAGCCACGGGCGTGGTACTCGGCAGCCTGAGCCTGACAGGCGGTGATGTCGAGCTGGGCTGTATCGATTTGCTTCATCGTTGTCTCCTTGGTCACGGTGTACCCGCCTATGGTACCCGTGACGGGGCATGTAATCATCGAGAGCTTCATGTATGCCTCATGTATATCCATCGAATAAATGCCTAAGGCTGAGACGAATGCCCCTGATTTATTTGTCTCATAACCTATCGGCGGGATGGGTTGAGAGGGGTGCGGGGTAGCGGTATCGTGAACCGAATAAAATCAAAACCCAAGTAAGGGAGTTGGATATGAGCGAGCAGACCATCGGTACCACGTGTGTTCAGGGCGGTTATCGCCCGGGCGATGCAGAGCCGCGTCAGGTGCCTATCTACCAGTCAACCACGTGGAAGTACGACACGTCCGAGCACATGGGCAAGCTGTTTGACCTGGAGGAGTCGGGCTACTTCTACAGCCGTCTGCAGAATCCCACGTGTGATCTGGTTGCCGCCAAGATCTGCGAGATGGAGGGCGGCACTGCTGCGATGCTCACGAGCTCGGGCATGGCTGCGAACTTCCTCGCGATCTTTAACGTGGCCGGTGCCGGCGATCACGTGGTCGCGAGCTCTGCCATCTACGGCGGTACCTACAACCTGCTTGCCCATACCATGGGCCGCATGGGCGTTACCTGCACGTTCGTTGCTCCCGACTGCACCGATGAGGAGCTGGAAGCAGCCTTTCAGCCCAACACCAAGCTCGTCTTTGGCGAGACGATCGCCAACCCTGCCCTTGCCGTGCTCGATATCGAGCGTTTTGCCAAGGCCGCGCATGACCACGGCGTGCCGCTGATGGTCGACAACACCTTCCCGACGCCTGTGATGTGCCGTCCCTTTGAGTGGGGCGCCGACATCGTCACGCACTCCACCACCAAGTACATGGATGGCCATGCAGCCTACCTGGGTGGCGTGATTGTCGACCACGGCCAGTTTGACTGGATGGCCCATGCGGACAAGTTCCCGGGTCTCACCACGCCCGACGAGAGCTACCACGGCGTGACCTATGCCGAGAAGTTCGGTCGCGAGGGCGCCTTCATTACCAAGGCCACCGCGCAGCTCATGCGCGACCTCGGCCCTATGCAGAACCCGCAGGCGGCGTTTTTCCTGAACAGCTCGCTCGAGAGCCTGCATGTGCGCATGCCGCGTCATTGCGAGAATGGCCTGGCCGTTGCCAAGTTCCTGCAGAGCCATCCCAAGGTGCGCTTCGTGAGTTATCCGGGCCTGGAAGGCGACAAGTACTATGACCTGGCTCAGAAGTACATGCCTAGCGGTACCTGCGGCGTTGTGAGCTTTGGCTTTAACGGTGGTCGTGCGGCGGCCGAGACCTTTATGAAGAGCCTCAAGCTCGCCCAGATCGCCACGCATGTGGCCGATGCCCGCACCTGCTGCCTGCATCCCGCTAACGCCACGCACCGTCAGATGAACGATGAGGAGCTCATCGCCTGTGGCATCTCCGCCGACATGGTGCGCCTGTCGTGCGGCCTCGAGGACACGGCCGACCTGATTGCCGACCTTGAGCAGGCTCTCGAGCAGTGCTAGGCTAGCGTTCGCATAAGTCGCCGATGCCGACAGAGGGCTTCGGCGACCTTTACGTTCCGATTCCGTAGGCGGGACCCCAATCGCGGCTGTTTGCAGGCGATTGGGGCCCCGTTTTTGTGTTGCGCCACTCGAAAGGATGGATATGGAGAAAACCGCAGAGCAGCTGCGCCGCGAGCACATTGCCCTAGAGGGCGACACCCATGGCAAGAACAAATGGGCGATTCTGTTTACCGTGCTCATCATGACGTTTATGGCGTGCCTGGATTCGACCGTCGTGACCGTGGCACTGCCCGTGATGCAAAAGGAGCTGGGCGTGGGCCTCGACCGCATCCAGCTGGTGAGCTCGGTGTATCTGCTTGCGACATGCGTGGCTATGCTGCCGTTTGGCCGTCTGGGCGACGTGCGCGGCAAGGTGGGCGTATTCCAACTGGGCGTCATCGTCTTTACGGTCGGCTCGCTGCTGTGCGGCCTTTCGGCCTCGCTCGAGGTTCTCATTCTGGCGCGCATTGTTCAGGGCGTTGGTTGCGCGGCGGCCATGGCCAACAACATGGGCATCATCACCGAGTCGTTTCCGGCGCGCGAGCGCGGTCGTGCCATGGGTATCCTCGCGACTTTCGTGGCCCTCGGCATGATGTGTGGTCCCGTGCTCGGCGGCATGCTGGTGGCAAGCTTTCCCTGGGAGAGCATCTTCCTCATCAACCTGCCCATTGGCGTCATCTCGTTTATCGTGGGGCTTTACACACTGCCGCATGTTAAGCCGGAGGCCGGCGAGCGCCCCATGTCGCTGGCGGAGGCCGCGCGTCGCTGCTTTGCGAGTTCGGCTTTTACGATTAACTTGGCATGCATGCTTATTGTGTTTATCGGCATCGGTGCATCTGAGTTTGTGCTGCCGTTCTATTTCCAGGATGCCCATGGCTTTAGCTCCGATATTTCCGGACTGCTCTTTTTGGCGCTGCCGATGGTGAATGCCTTTATCGGGCCGCTTTCGGGTACGGTTTCGGACCGTGTTGGCTGCGAGGGTCCCACGGCGGTCGGCCTGGGTGTGTACGTGTGCGGTCTCTTTGCGGTAAGTACGCTCGACGAGCACTCCTCCATCCCTGCGATCGTGTGCTGTGTCGCGTTTATGTCGTGCGGCACGTCGATTTTCCAGAGCCCCAATAACTCCCTGTACATGGGCTCGGCTCCGCGCGAAGCGCTCGGTTTTGCTGGCAGCTTGGGCAGTTTGGCGCGCTACGCCGGCATGGCACTCGGTATTACGGTGGCGTCGAATATCCTGTATGGGCAGATGAGCGTGGCGATGGGCGAGGCCGTGACCAGTTTCGTTGCAGGCCGTCCAGATGTGTTCTTATTCGGCTTTCGCTCGGTGTTCTACGTGCTCATGGCTGTGGCCGCTGTGGGTTTTGCGCTCGCCATGGTGCGTTTGGTGAGGATGTGCGCCCGCCATTAGCGTGTTGGGAGGCTGCCTGCCACGTATTCGCGCCGTCCCAAAAAGACTGGTTTGTGGTGCGATGCGGCTTGTGGGACAGGCGGGGGTCGGTCCGTGGTAGACTATCGAACAACGTTTATTAATCGCGCGGTATCGTTGCCGCGAGAAGGGGTTGCGCCATGCAGGAGCTTGAGGATCGTATTCGCCATGACGGCATCGTAAAGGCCGGTAACGTCCTTAAGGTTGATGCCTTCCTCAACCACCAGTGCGACGTTGAGCTGTTCGACCACATGGGCGCCGAGTGGGCCCGTCTGTTCAAGAATGTCGAGATCAACAAGATCCTGACGATTGAGGCTTCGGGCATTGGTATGGCTTGCATTGCAGCCCAGCACTTTGGCGGCGTGCCGGTGGTCTTTGCCAAGAAGGCCCAGTCCATCAACCTCGACGGCGAGCAGTATGCCACGACCATCTACTCCTTTACCAAGCAGAAGGAGTACCCGGTCATCGTTGGCAAGCGCTTCCTGTCCGAGGGCGACAAGGTCCTGATCATCGACGACTTCTTGGCCAACGGCTGCGCGCTCGAGGGTCTTATCAAGATCTGCGAGGCTGCGGGTGCCGAGGTGTCCGGTATTGGCATTGCGGTGGAGAAGGGCTTCCAGGGCGGCGGTGATAAGCTCCGCGAGCGCGGCTTCCGCGTTGAGAGCCTGGCCCGTATCGCCGATATGGACTGCGAGACCGGCGAGATCACCTTCGCCTAAGCGCGCAACACAAGCGATTGGTATGCGATGTGACAAAGGGACCGTCCCTTTGTCACATTTTTTGTATGAGGGGAGGTGTTGATATGGATGAGAACAAGATGGGATGGCGCGAGTATGCACGCTATGCCGAGATGTCGGTCGAGGAGTTGGCGCGCGATTGCGAGGTGCAGGTGTTTCGCGCGACGGGTCCGGGCGGACAAGGCGTCAACACGACGGACTCGGCGGTGCGCATGAAACATATCCCTTCGGGAATTACCGTGACGGCGCGCGAGAGCCGCAGTCAGTTCCAAAACCGTAGTAGCTGCCTGCGTAAGCTGCGCGCTGAGCTTGAGCGTCGCGGGCGTCCACCGCGCCGACGCGTAAAGACCAAGGTGCCCCAGTGCTCTCGCCAGCGCAGGCTCAATGACAAGCACTTCAACGCCATAAAAAAGGCCAACCGTCGCAAACCGGGCAGCGACGAATAGCTTCCTCATAAGTTGCGGTGAAATAGGGACTGTTTTTCGGCTTTAGCTGAATAAACAGTCCCTATTTCACCGCAACTTAGGGGTGGCTAGCGGGTGGGGCGCCAGATGTGGAGGGCGCCGGCAAGGATGTCGACCTCGATGCGCGAGGCGACAACGGGCTCGCCGTCGGCCTGGATGGGGAAGTCGGGCTCCTCGAACGTGAGCTCGGCATGGCGGCAGCGGCGCATGCGAATCGGCGGCAGTTTGGTATGGTGGCCGTCTTTGGCCGAAAGGAACATGGGCAGGGCAACCGCGCGTGGGACGGGGCCGCAGGCGTAGCAGACGTCGAGTATGCCGTCGCAGGGATCGGCATCGGGACAGATGCGATAACCCGAGCCATAGGTGGGGCCCAGCTGAATTGCCATGATGATCGCCCTCACGCGCTCGGCGGGCGCGCCGTCAAAGCTGACCGTCATGGGGTAGTTGCGATAGCGCAGGCCGAACTGCTCAAGTCCCGAGAGGGTGTAGAGCGGAGTGCCCGTTAAGCCGGTCTGTTTGCGCAGCTCGGTGGTGCCCAGGCCGATGGCGGCATCGAGGCCGACTGAAAGCGTCTGGTCGTAGTACTCGACGGATGCCTCGCCGCTACCGCTTGCGGGGTTCCATGAGCGAATGCGTCCGATATCCTGGTGCTGCGGCTCGCAGGTGAGCAGCGCGCCAAAATCCTTGCCGGAGAAATCTTCGATACCGAGCGTTTGGGCAAAATCGTTGCCGGAGCCAACGGGCAGGACGGCAAGGGCGGGACGGACCGCTTCTTCTTGCGCCATCAAGCCATTGACGACCTCGTGGATCACGCCGTCGCCGCCAAGGGCGATAACGGTACGGTAGCCCTGGGCCTGTGCGGCAAGCTCCTTGGCGTGCCCCGTGCGTTCGGTCAGCACCAAGTCAAACTGAGATGCGCGCGCGGTCATATCCAAAAAGCGCTGCAGGCGCTCGGCAACCTCGCGCGCGGCGCCCGACTGGGCGGCAGGATTGGCGATGATGAGCGTGCGACCAAAATCAGTTGCGTGCATGGGGCGACTCCCGGCGTATGGCATGACGGTGCGGTCACGCTCGGGTCGAATTGCCCCCGATTGTGGCTGCACGGCGAATACTTACGTCTACTGTATCAGGTCGTTGTGGCGCTCGATAGCATCCGCCACCGTACCACCCTCGTCCACGATAAGCGAGCGGCGCTTGGGTGAGATGATGCGCTGGGCGGGGTACACGCCGCGGTGTCCGCCGACGAGATAGCTGATAAACGAAACGATGACAAAGAAGCCCGCGGCCGTGCCGTGGAACAGGTCGATGGCCATCATGCAGGTGGTGATGGGCACGTTGAGGCCGGCGCAGAACACGCCGAGCATGCCGAGAGCCGCCAGAAAACTGGGGTCAAGCCCGGTAAGGCAACCGATCCAGCCACCGAGTGCCGCACCGATGCCAAACAGGGGCGTGACCTCGCCGCCTTGGAAGCCCGCGCCCAGGGTAAGCGCTGTGACGACCAACTTGATGGCTGCGTCCGCCAGGGTGGTGTTGCCGGCATATCCGGCGCCGGAAAGCCACGTGGAAAGGCCGGCGTAGTCCCAGGCGTCGAGGAGGGCATAGGCGGCCAAAACCACGAGTGCGCCTATGAGTGCGCGGACGAGGTAATTGGTGATAAAGCGACCGTACAGGCTCTTGACGGTTCGAACCGACCAGGCAAAGAGGCGTGCCGTCAGGCCGAAGATAATGGCGCTGATAACAACGATGGCAACCGTCCGTGGTGTCATGTTGGGAACGCTGGCGATGACATTCGCCTCGTACTCGGTTCCCAAGGCGAGCGATGTAAAGTAGCCGGTAAATGAGGCGACGAGGCAGTAGATGCCCGCGGTGTAGTCGATCTTTCCGATAAAGCACATCTCCATGCCAAAGAAAGCTCCGGCAAGGGGCGAACCGAATACGGCGCCAAAGGCCGACGAGATGCCGGCGAGCATGAGGTCGTGGTGGTCATGCTTTTTGAGGTGGGCGAGGCTCGAGATGTTGCTGGCGATGGTGCCACCAATCTGCACCGCGGCACCCTCGCGACCGGCCGACCCGCCCGTTAGGTGCGTGAGCGTGGAACAGACGAAGGTGAGGACGGCCATGCGCATATGGATGAGGCGTGTGCCCAGAGCGGAGTCGATGACCAGGTTGTTGCCTCGTTTGGCGGCAAGACCGTGGTTTTTGTACACCCATGCGGTGGCAACGCCCACAACGGGAAACAGCGCGTAAATCCATGCATGGTGCTCGCGATAGTCGGTCGCGATATTCAGCGAGGCCAAAAACGCCCAAGCGGCAACGCCCATGGCAAGCGAGACGATAACGACGAGAACGAGCAACTTGGCGCTCGCGAGTAGGTTACGGGCGTTGCGGCGCGTGTCGGCAGCCAAGAGGTGCTCGGAGCGGGTGAGCTGTTGCCTGCCTGCCATGATGACGTCATTAAGGGAGAAAAAGCCGCCGTCGTCGAGCGACTGAGAATGATCCTGCGCCTCGTTTGCGCTTTCGGGTTTGTCGGTAAAAGCCATACGTTCCTCTTTTTGGTTGCAACAGGAGCATTATAGAACGTGCCATACGTGACAAACCGGCAGGTTGGTTTTGGTTTTGTTTCGCGGCTTGCGGCCGACAGATGTATTCGCGGCCGCGGGCCAGGTCTTGAGCAGGCGGCGAGGGATTATACTGAGATAAACATAAAGAATCGGCGCTTTTGTTGCGCGCCGCAGCATGCTAGAGGTGCATATGGCTGAGAAACTCATTCCGTTGGAGGACGCACAGGCGATCGTCTTGTCGCACGTGAATCGCACCGAAGTCGTCGAGATTCCCGTGTGGCAGGCCGTCGGTCTTCCCTTGGCCGAGGATGCGGTGGCCGATATCGACATCTCGCCGTTTGCCAACAGCGCTATGGACGGATATGCCGTGCGCTCGTCGGACTTGGCGCGGGCATCTGGCGAAGCGCCGGTGACGCTCGACGTTATCGGACACGAGGCCGCGGGCCGTGTGTTTGAGGGCGCAATCGGCGCGGGTGAGACGGTCCGCATCATGACGGGCGCGCCGGTACCCGAAGGTGCCGATGCCGCGGTGAAGTATGAGATCGTCGATGTGCTCGATGGCGACGGCAACGAGGGCTCGCGTGTGAGGTTCTCGGCGCCTGCCAAGGTAGGGGAGAACGTTCGCTCTGCCGCCGAGGAGGCCCATGCCGGCGATGTTGTGATGCACGCCGGCGAGGTTGTGGCTCCGGCGGGCGCCGGCTTGTTGGCGAGCGCCGGGTATGCGAGCGTGAAGGTGCATGCCGCGCCGCGTGTGGGCATTATCTCGCTGGGCACGGAGCTGGTCGCGCCGAGTGAGCTGCCGGCGCGCGGGCAGATTCGCGACTCCAACTCGTCGGCGTTGATGGCCGAAGCGCTCGATGCAGGAGCCGAGCCCGTGTTCTACGGCATTGCGCCCGATGATGAGCAGGCGATTGCCGAGCTGGTGCATCGCGCCGTGCTGGAGTGCGATTTTGTCATTACGAGCGGTGGCGCCTCGGCAGGCGACTACGACTACGTGACGGCGCTCGTCCGGCGCGAGGGCGATGTGCTGTTTGACCGCATCTCGATGCGTCCGGGCAAGGCCATCACGTTTGGCTTGCTTGGGGGTAAGCCCTACCTGGGACTTTCAGGAAATCCGGCCGCGGCGTATGTAGGCTTTGAGATGCTTGCGCGTCCGGCGATTCGCAAGATGCGCGGCTTTGCCGAGGGCGTGCGTCCCGTACAGCAGGCGATATTGACGCACGGCGTGAAGAAGCGCCAGCATCGCCGCTTCTTCGATCGCGCCACGGTTTTGCGCGACCCCGAGACCGGTGAGCTGTTGGTGACCGAGGCCAAGACGCAGAATTCGGCGCTGCTCGGCACGATGCAGCGGGCCAACTGTCTGCTGCGTATTGACGAAGGGCCGTGTGAGCTCAAGGCGGGAGATGTCGTGGACGTTGTGCGCGTCGATCTGCCTGAGGGAACGGTGCTATAGGAGGAATGCCATGGAGCTGAAGATATCGATCGTGACGTGCTCGGACACGCGCGATCTTGCCCAGGACGAGGCGGGTGCTGCGCTCGAGGAACTTATCGAGGCGCAGGGATGGACGGTCGCCTCACATGTGGTCGTGCGCGACGACGTCAGCGAAATCGGTGATGCCATTGTGGAAGCTGCCGATGAGTGCCACGCCAATGTCGTGCTCACCTGCGGCGGCACGGGGCTTTCGATGCGCGATGTGACGCCCGAGGCGACGCGTGCCGTCTGCGAGCGCGATGTGCCGGGTATTGCGGAGGCAATCCGTGCGTACTCCATGACCAAGACGCGCCGCGCCATGCTCTCGCGCGCTATTTGCATGCAACGAGGTCATACACTTGTCGTAAACTTTCCCGGTTCTACGAAGGCCGCCCGCGAAAGCTGGGAGGCCATAGCGGACCAGCTGGAGCATGCGGCTCAGATGACAGCGGGCGGCGGACATACCAACTAAGCGGTTTACCTGCGGCGGAGTGACCTGAACGGCTGCTCCGCCTTTTATTTGCGCCCAAGGGGACGGCATTCTGTAGGCATGCTTGAAACTATATTCTCAGACGAGAATAATTTTTCATAATCATTATTCGCATCGAAGTATAATCTAATTACAGAATAAAGCCCGCGGTGGGGTACCCGGGCACAAGGTCCGAAAGGGTTGAACATGTTCGATATGGTTTCTCGCCGCGGATTCGTCTCACTCTCCGCTGTCGCCGCTGCCGGCCTTGGCCTTGCCGGCTGCTCCGGAAACAAGGAGCCTGAGTCGACCGGTTCCGATGCCGGCTCCGCCAAGATTTCGTCCAAGAAAGCTGTCGAGCTGCAGGTCTTTGCTGCCAACTCGCTCGAGAAGGCTCTGCCCGAGGTTCAGAAGCTCTACACCGACCAGACTGGCACCGCCTTTTCCGACACGCAGTTTAAGGCTTCTGGCGACCTCGTTGAGCAGATGCGTGCCGGCGCCACGGTCGACGTGCTCATCACCGCCTCCAAGGGCACCATGGACGATGCCGAGGCCGCCGAGCTCGTCGATGCCGACACCCGTGAGGATATGTTCGTCAACGACCTTGTGATCATTCGTGCTGAGGGTTCCGACACCAAGATCGAGGCCATCGCCGACGTCGCGAATCTGGACGGCAAGATCGCCATCGGCGACGCCAAGACCGTCCCCGCCGGCAAGTACGCCAACCAGGCCTTAGCTTCTGTGGGTCTCTACACCGGCACCGAGGGCGACGACGGCGAGTATGCACCCGAGCTTGCCGACAAGGTGGCCCTGGCCGACAAGGTCGGCACCGCTGCGTCTTACGTCTCTACGGGCGACTGCGTGGCCGGTTTTGTCTACAGCTCCGATATCTTCCGCTATGACGGCATCGAGGAGGCCTTCGTGTGCCCCGAGGATTCGCACAAGCCCATCGTGTACCCGGGCGCCGTTGCCGAGAGCTCCGAGCACGCCGACGAGGCCAAGGCGTTTATCGACTTCTGTCTGACCAACAAGAAGGCTCAGAAGATTTGGGCTAACTACGGCTTTGAGCTTTCCGAGTAGTGCGGCTTGGCGCGATAATTCCATCGTTTTGTGTTTCACTCCGTCCTTGTATTCGCTTGGAGCTTTTCGTGCTTAATAGATTCCGCATGCTTGTCGCCTGTGCTTTGACCTTCGCGCTTTGCTGGGTGCCGGGATTTGCGTTTGCTGGGGTCGCTGAGGACGGGGCCCAGGTTGCTGCGACCGCTCATGGGCTTTCCTATGGGATCGAGGGTTTTGAGCGGTTGGCCAAGGGGACCGCTCGTGCCATGGAGGGCCAGCCTGAGGGCTACCGGTTTCCCGTTGACGAGGACGTGGACCTTGTAGTGGCGCCTGCTGCCGATCGCGTTGTGGTGTGGATATCGCCCAAGGCGGCCGAGAAGTATGGATTGGATCCGCAGGACAACGAGTGTGTATCGGGTCTCAAGGCCCTCGTCTGTGAGCTCGACAGCGCAAACTCCATGGGAGGTGCGCAGCTAGGGGACGTTGATCTTCCTTGGTATGTTACGGCGGAAACAACGTTTGATGCCGGCGGGTATACCTATGGCTTTGACGAGCACGGTGCGGATGGGGACCGCTATGTGGTGATTGCATCGGCCTCGGGTGATGCCAAGGGCGGCGCGCGCTGGCTTGATAGCGCTCAAATGGTAGAAGCATCGTCTGTCGTGTTGCGGGATGAGCAGGGTCCCTTGACCTCTCTGGCCTCCTTTTTGGGCGACATCGACTATCGCCCGCTTTGGGTGTCCATAAAAACGAGCGGCCTTGCCCTGCTGATTTCCTTTGCGCTGGGCCTGTTCGCCGCGTGGAAGACTATGGGTACCTCGAGTCGCATCAAGGGCCTGCTCGACTCGGTCTTTACGATTCCTATGGTGCTGCCGCCCACGGTCTGCGGCTTTCTGCTCCTCATGCTATTTGGCCGCTCGACCGGGGTGGGCCAGTGGCTCATCGCGCACGGCATCTCGATTGTCTTTACGTGGCCGGCGGCGGTCATTTCGGCCGTCGTTGTGTCGTTTCCGCTGGTCTACCGCACGGCGCTCGGAGCCTTTGAGAGCCTTGACACGCAGATGCTCGATGCCGCGCGAACCCTGGGATGGTCTGAGCATCGCATCTTTACCAAGCTTATGATGCCGCTTGGCTGGCCCTCGATTGCCGCCGGCGCGGTGCTTGCCTTCGCGCGTGCCATGGGCGAGTTTGGCTGCACCCTGTTCTTTGCGGGCAACTACGCCGGCATTACCCAGACCATCCCTATCGCCATCTACTTTGAGTGGATGGGCGGCAACACCTCGGTGGCCCTCTTTTGGGTCGTCGTCGTGATCGTGTTTAGTTTCCTGGTAATCCTGTTCATCAACATGTACACGGCGCATTCGCAAAAGTATCGCGAGCGTGGTCTCTCCCGTGCGGAGCGCAAACAGGCCAAGCAGCTGGGTAGCCAGATCGATTCGCTCGACCCAGTGGGCGGCGATGCGCTGCGTATCGATCGCGAGGCGCTGGCCGAGCTCATGCGCGATGACGCAGCACCGCAGGGAGGTCGATAAGCTATGTCGCTCGTTTTGGATATCAAAAAACGCTATCCCGGGTTTATGCTCGACATGCAGCTTGAGGCCGGCGAGGAGCGTGTGGCGCTCCTGGGCGCCTCGGGTTGCGGCAAGAGCTGCACGTTGCGCTGCATTGCCGGCGTGGAGACACCCGACGAGGGCAAGATCGTCGTCAACGGCGTGACCTTCTTTGACTCTGCGGCGGGCATCAACCTTTCGCCCCAGGAGCGAAAATGCGCCCTGATGTTTCAAAACTATCAGCTGTTCCCTAATATGACGGTGGCCGATAACGTGTGCGCCGGCGTTGAGGGTGCAGGTGACGCCGCAGCGCGTAGACAACTTGCCGAGCGCTACCTGGGCATCTTTGGACTGGCCGACTTTGCCGACCGTTATCCCGCGCGCCTCTCGGGCGGCCAGCAGCAGCGTGTGGCGCTTGCTCGCATGGTGGCGGCACACCCGGGCATTTTTATGTTCGACGAGCCCATGAGCGCGCTCGACGCGTATCTCAAGAGCGCGCTTGAGCAGAACATGCTCGACCTGTTCGACGTCTGTAACCGTACCGTGCTCTACGTGAGCCACGATATTGACGAGGCATGCCGCCTGTGCGAGCGCATTTGCGTGATGCATAACGGGCATGTGGAGGAGATCGGCTCCGTCGAGGACGTGGTCCGCCGGCCGCAAACCTTGGCTGCGCTGCGTCTGACGGGCTGCAAGAATACGAGCCGCGCGCGCAAGATCGAGCTTCAGGAAGTTGAAGCCCTGGACTGGGGCATGACCTTCAACGTGGGCCGTGAGGTTCCCGATAATGTGGCGTACCTGGGTATTCGTGCGAGCTACTTCCATGTGGACAACCGCGCTGAGCGCGGTCGTAACAGCTACGATCTGCATGTGGCCCGCGTGAGCGATTCGCGTTTTGAACGCCTGGTGCTGCTGGACGTGCCGCGCGCCGACGCGCCGACGCGCCTGCAGTGGAAGGTCAACAAAGTGGGCATGCCTGTCGACGAGCTGCCGCAAGCAGGCGAGACGCTGCGCATGCATTTTGATGCCAGCAGGATCCATTTGGTTTGTCGTTGATGCGGTGGGCGATGCGGGCGAGGAGGTAGTCCTCGACCGCTTTGTTTCCGCTTTATCGCTCGCCGATTTCTATATGACAAAATCTTATCAATCTGATAATTATTTATCAGACAGCGAGGTGTTCGCACCCCGCAGCTGTCGTACGATTGTCAACGGTGTTCGCATGGTCGATGACCGTTGATATAGTTGACCTCAACTGGTTAAGGAGGGTGCGCACATGCCGCAGACGACATACATTCGCCGCGTTGCCGCGCGTGCCCTATATATCGCTCGGAGCCGCATATGAGCAGGTATGTTCACGGCTCCGGGAGAGACGACGCACAATTAAATAGTCAACCGCAAAGCAGGTTCCCCAAAATTCCGGGTTTGAGCACGGCAGGGCAATCGCCGCCCGTCGTGCATCGATACCGCTGTTATCCGTTTTTGGTTCGAGAGGGGAACCGCCATGGCTGAAGAATTCGATTTCCATCCGATGTGGGAGAGCCTCGGCATGAATCTTGCCGACCACGACATGCTGCTGGGCGCCGTGGGCCAGATGTACGGCGATATGTTCTTGACGCAGAACAATCGCGCCAAGTCCACGTCCTACCTGGACTTTGTGGCCACCAACATCCACAGCGGCCGTATTAAGGAGATGCTCGACAAGAAGGAGGCCGGCGAGGCCACCAAGATCGTCGGTTCGTTTTGCGTGTACGTGCCCGAGGAGATTGTGCTCGCCTGCGACGGTATTCCCGTGGGCCTGTGCTCGGGTGCCGATTGGGCAACCGATAAGGTCGAGGAGCATCTGCCGCGCAACACCTGCCCGCTTATCAAGAGCTTTGCCGGCTTTAAGCTGGGCGAGGTCTGCCCCTACATTGAGTCGAGTGACTTGGTGGTAGGCGAGAACACCTGCGATGGCAAGAAGAAGGCCTACGAGTTTTTTGCCACGCAAAAGAACATGTACGTCATGGATATTCCCAACGTACACGACGAGTCGACGCTCGTGACCTGGAAGGCCGAGGTCAAGAAGCTCGCCGCCAAGATCGAGGAAGAGTGCGGCGTCACGATTACGCCTGAACGTCTGAAGGCCGCCATCCACGCCGTCAATGAGAAGCGTCGCGCCCTGCAGCGCCTTGCTGCCACGCGCGCTGCCGACCCAGCGCCCATTAGCGGTCTCGACAGCCTGCTGACCGTTCAGGCCGCCTTTATGGACGACACGCCGCGTCTGACCGGAGCCATCAACGATATGGCGGCCGAGTGTGAGCAGCGTGTCGAGGCCGGAGAGGGCGTGGCGCCCAAGGGAACCAAGCGCATCCTGTACACCGGCACGCCCATGGCCGTGCCCAACTGGAAGCTGTTCAACCTCATCGAGAAGGCCGGCGGCGTTGTGGTGGGCGAGGAGTCCTGCACGGGTTCGCGCTATTACAAGGATTTGGTCGATGAGTCCGGTGAGACGGTTGACGAGATGCTCGATGCTATCGCCGAGCGCTACTTTAAGATCAACTGTGCCGTCTTTACGCCCAACGACCAGCGTATGAAGGACATTGTCCAGATGGCCAAGGACCTGCACGCCGACGGCATCGTCGACGTGGCCCTGCAGTTCTGCACGCTCTACGAGATGGAGTCGTTTGCCGTGGAGAAGGCCGCCGAGGAGGCAGGCATTCCATATATGCACATCACGACCGACTACGCCGGCGAGGATGCAGGCCAACTGCAAACCAGGATTGAGGCTTTCTTGGAAACCATTTAGGGCTATACGTTCCGGCGGCTTCCCCAGGTACCCGATCTTGCCGTTCAAACCGTCGCTTGCGTACCAAAGTGCGCGGAGCTGCTCTTTCACGGCAACCTCGGGCGCCTGGGAAAGCCGTTTCCTTGGTTGGTTAAAAGGTTTAGGAGTTATATGTCGGAAAATATTGAGCAGCCGTTGCCCAGCACGTTTGAGGAGTTCAACGAGCAGCGCAAGGCCGCGTTTATTCGCGTCAAGGATTATAAACAGGCCGGCAATCGCCTGGTCGGCTTTTTGTGCAGCTATACGCCGCTCGAGATTATCGATGCCGCGGGGGCCGCAAGTGTCGCTCTGTGCGGTACGTCCGATGAGGTGATTCCCGAGGCCGAGAAGGTGCTGCCGGCAAACCTGTGCCCGCTCATCAAGTCGACCTACGGTTTTGCCTACTCGCAAAAGTGCCCGTTTACGTACTTTAGCGACATGATCATCGGCGAGACCACCTGCGACGGCAAGAAGAAGATGTACGAGCTACTCAACGAGCTCAAGCGCACGCACATTCTGCATCTTCCGCAGGGTCGCGATCGTGCCTACGAGCGTGAAGGCTGGTACGAGGAGTGCCGCCTACTCAAGGAGGAGCTCGAGAACTTCTACGGCATCACGATTACCGACGATGACCTGCGCGCCGCCGTCCGTCGTCGCAACCGTTTGCGTGCGGCCCAGCTCGAGATGTTTGCGCTGCAGGCTAACCAGCCGGCGGCCATGAGCGGCGTCGACCTGATGAGCACCATGTTTGCCGGTACGTTCAGCTTTGATATCGAGGCCTATACGGATCAGCTGGAGCAAAAGGTTGCCAAGCTGCGCGAGGCCTACGACGCGGGCGAGCGCCCGGTTGCGGCGGATGCCAAGCGCATCCTGATCACCGGCTGCCCGGTGGGCGGCGTGATCAACAAGATAGGCCGTACTATCGAGTCCAATGGCGGCGTGGTCGTGTGCATGGACGACTGCTCGGGTGAGCGCACGGCGGCCATGATGATCGACCCCGATGCTCCCGATATCCTGCGCGCCATCGCCGACCGCTACCTGGATATCAACTGCTCGGTCATGACGCCCAACGACGGTCGTATGGAAAACACGCTGGCCATGTGCGAGAAGTATCATGTCGATGGCGTAGTGGAGAGCGTGCTGCAGGCGTGCCACACCTTTAACGTGGAGAGTGCGCGCATGCAGGAGGCCGTCGAGGGTGCGGGTATTCCGTATATGAAGATCGAGACCGACTACAGCAACGGCGACATGGGCCAGATCGAGACCCGCATCGCCGCCTTCATCGAAACCCTCTAGCTTCCTCAGGCACCGGATCTTGCCCCTCAAACCGTCGCTTGCGTACCAAAGTACGCCGCGCTCCTCTTTCGGGGCAACCTCCGGCACCTGAGAAACCTAGAGCTAAGGCGCCTGAACGCGCCGCTGTCTTTGATGTTTGGATTAGGAGAGAGCCATGATAGGGATCGGGGTCGATATCGGGTCTACGGCGGCTAAGGCTGCTGTGGTCGATGGTGAGGGTTCGGTGGCGTGGACGTGCGTGCAGCCAACCGGGTTCTCCTCGGTCGATGCCGCCGATAGGTTGCGCGAGGCGCTCGCGGCGGCGGGCTTTGACGTTGCATCCGATTCTGCGCGTGTGGTGGCCACGGGTTACGGGCGCGTGGCTGTGCCATACGCCCACAAGGTTGTGACCGAGATTACCTGCCACGGCGCCGGTGCCGTGCGTCTGTTTGGCGATCGCGGCACGGTGATTGACGTGGGCGGCCAGGACACCAAGGTCATTCAGCTTAAAAATGGCCGCGTGGCCAAGTTTGCCATGAACGACAAGTGCGCTGCCGGCACGGGGCGCTTTTTGGAGATCATGGCCGACCGCCTAGGTATTTCTCAACAGCAGATGGCCGACCTGGCGCGTTCCGGCGAGCCTACCAAGATTTCCAGCATGTGCACGGTGTTTGCCGAAAGTGAGGTCATTAGCCTGATCGGTCGCGGTGAGCCGCGCGAGAACATCGCACGTGGCGTGATCGACAGCGTGGTCTCGCGCGTGGCGACCATGGCCGGGCAGGCCGCGGGCGCCCCGTACTACCTGACCGGTGGCCTGTGCGAGAACGCCTTCGTGGTGGAGCGGTTGGGCGAGCTGCTGGGGTCGCCGGTGACCACCTCGCCCCAGGCTCGCTTTGCCGGTGCCATCGGCGCGGCGATTCGCGCACAGGCGCTCGATTAATGCATCGGCCGTGGGCCTGCATTCATGCGTATACTGGGAGGAAATGATTGACCGATGAGAGGAGGTATCGATGGCTGACGATCAGATTAAGCTCACGTCTATGACTGCCGCGAGCGGTTGAGCCGCTAAGTTGGCTCCTGGAGCCCTCGCCCAGGTCCTGGGCGACTTACCCAATGTGCATAACGACAACCTGCTCGTGGGGTTCGATACCTCCGACGATGCGAGTGTTTTTCGTGTTGGCGAAAACCTGGGCCTCGTGCAGTCCGTCGACTTCTTCCCGCCGATGGTCGACGACCCGTTCCTGTTTGGTCAGATCGCGGCGGCCAACTCGCTGTCGGACATTTATGCCATGGGTGGACGACCGAGCCATGCCATGAACCTGCTGTGCATTCCCAGTTGCCTGGGCGTCGAGGTCGCAGGTGAGATTCTGGCGGGCGGTGCCGACAAGTGCGTCGAGGCGGGCTGCTCCATCGCGGGCGGTCACACCATCAACGACGACGAGCCCAAGTACGGCTTGTCTGTGAGCGGCTTTGTCGCGCTCGACCGCATGCTCGCCAACAGCGGCGCACGCGTGGGCGATGTTCTGCTGCTGACCAAGGCGATCGGCTCGGGCATCATCACCACGGCCATTAAGGGCGAACTCATCGAGCAGGACGAGGCCACAGCCATGTTTGACTCGATACGCACCCTTAACGAGGCACCGATTCGTCTGGCCGAGGGACTTGAGCTTCACGGCTGTACCGACATCACGGGCTTTGGCTTGATTGGGCATGCGTGCGAGATGGCCGAGGGCTCGGGCGTGCAGATTGAGCTTGCGTCGGAGGCGGTGCCGCTCTTTGACCAGGTACTCGACATGGCACGTCTGGGCATTATCCCAGCGGGCTCCTACCGCAACCGGGACTTTTTTGGCCCGCGTGTGGCTGTCGACGAGGGCCTGGAGCCGGGCATGCTCGACGCGCTGTACGATCCGCAGACGTCTGGTGGCCTGCTTATCGCGGCGCCCGCGGCGGATGTGGATGAGCTTGCGCGTCGCCTGGATGCCGAGGGGTGCATCGCCGCCGTTATCGGTCGCGTGTGCGAGGCGGTGCCGGGCGGTCCTGCTGTTCGCGTTGTGCATTAAAGAAAACCGTTTATGCGACCGCCTACTTTTCTGGGCGGTCCCTTTTGAAAGGATGTAGCTATGTCTACCAAGATTGAAGTCAATGCCATGGGCGATGCCTGCCCGCTGCCCGTCGTCAAGACGCTTAAGGCACTCAAACAGCTTGACGGCGAGGGTGCCGTAGTGACCTCGGTCGATAACGAGACCGCCGTCAAGAACATCTCCAAGATGGCGCAGGAGAAGGGCTGCACGGCCTCGGTCGAGAAGGTTTCTGACGCCGAGTGGCGCGTGACCGTGGCGACCTCCGGTGCCGTTGCCGTGGCAGACCCCGAGCAGGACGGTGCCGCTTTCTGCGGTGCCAGCACCGGCAAGGGCGAGCTCGTCATTTCCGTCTACACCGACTGCATGGGCCGCGGCGACGACGAGCTGGGCCACAAGCTCATGAAGGCCTTCATCTTTGCCGTGACGCAGCAGGAGGAGCTGCCCGCGACCATGCTGTTCTACAACGGCGGCGCCAAGCTCACCGTCGAGGGCTCGCCGGTACTTGACGACCTGAAGGGGCTGGCTGAGCAGGGCGTCGAAATCCTCACCTGTGGCACCTGCCTCGACCACTATGGCATTAAGGACCAGCTTGCCGTGGGCGAGGTCACGAACATGTATGTGATCGTGGAGAAGATGGAACAAGCCGTGCGCGTCGTGCGCCCGTAGCGTATTGGTTGGAGTTGCCATGAGGGAGAAGCGCCCAGCGCTTGTCATCACGTTTCCCACCACGGCTGCCGCCATGGGCTGCGAGTCTCTGTGCATCGAGCGCGGCCTTCCCGGGCGAACGATTCCCGTGCCCGGGGAGGTCGCTGCCGGCTGCGGCCTGGCGTGGAAAGCGTTGCCTGCCGATGAGGAGCTGCTGCGCGGCGAACTCGCCGCGGCGGGCGTTCCCACCGAGGGCTATACCGTGATTGATATGTGGGAGGTCGTGTGATGATCTACCTGGATAACGCGGCGACGACCATGCACAAGCCGCAGACGGTCATCGATGCCGTGACGCAGGCGATGTGCTCGCTCGGCAATGCCGGGCGCGGCGCCACGTCGGGTGCCCTCGATGCCGCTCGCACGATTCACGGTTGCCGTGCCAAGCTCGCGCGCCTTTTAGGTTGCCCGAGGGCGGACCATGTGTGCTTTACGCCCAACTCTACGGCGGCGCTCAACACCGCCATCAACGGGGTGGTGCGCCCCGGCGACCGCGTGGTCACGACGGTGCTCGAGCACAACTCCGTGCTGCGTCCGCTCAACCGCCTGGCAGCGGAGCGGGGTGTGACCGTTGAGCATGCGGGCTGCGACGCGAACGGTGCGCTCGACTACGAAGAGCTTGAGCGGCTGGTGACGCCGGGCACACGTGCCGTGGTGGTGACGCACGCCTCAAATGTGACCGGCAACGCGGTCGACATTGCGCGCGTGGCGGCCATGGCCCATGCGGCCGGTGCGCTGGTAATCGTCGATGCCTCTCAGTCTGCCGGCACGGCGCGTATCGATATGCATGCCATGGGGCTCGACATTGTGTGCTTTGCCGGCCACAAGGGGCTCATGGGACCCCAAGGCACCGGCGGCCTGGCCGTGGCGGAGGGCATTGACGTGTCTCCGTGGGCCATGGGCGGCACGGGCGTGCACAGCTTTGACCCACTGCAGCCACTTGAGTGGCCCACGCGCCTGGAGGCGGGCACGCTCAACGGTCACGGCATCGCGGGACTTTCTGCCGGTCTCGACTTTATCGAGGCCCGGGGCGGGGTGGAGACGATTGCAGCTCACGAACGCGCACTCGCCGAACGTTTCCTCTCCGGCGCTCGCGAAATCCCCAGCATTGTACTTTACGGTGCGTTTGACCAACCTGCGCGCTCGGCGATCGTGTCGCTCAACGTGGGCGATATCGACTCTGCCGAGATTTCGGACGCGCTCATGCAAGGGTGGGGGATTGCGACGCGCCCCGGTGCCCATTGCGCTCCGCTCATGCACCGCGCGTTAGGTACCGAGCGCCAGGGTGTCGTCCGCTTCTCGTTTGGGTATTTCAACACGACCGAAGAAGTCGACACGGCTATCGATGCTCTGCGCAATTTAGCCTGCTAAAGCTGCTGGACCGTTTATACTTGCGGGACGGGTATTTTGCCCGTCCCGTTTTTGTTTCGACCCGAAAGGTGTGCCTATGGCTTCATCCGCCCCGCGCGGTCTGCGTTCCGACCATGTCGTTACCGTCGGCATTGCGCTGTTCTCGATGCTCTTTGGCGCCGGTAACCTCATTATTCCGCCGCTGCTGGCGCTGCAGGCAGGTTCTGCCACGCCGGTTGCCATGATCGGCTTTTTGATTGCCGCTATCGGTCTGCCCGTTATGGGATTTATCGCCGTGGCACTTGCCGGAACGGCGCGCGAGCTTGCCGGTCGTGTGCACCCCAAGTTTGGCGAGTTTTTTGTCGCGGCGGTGTATCTGGCTATCGGTCCGTGTCTGGCCATTCCGCGTACGAGTTCCACGGCCTTCGAGATGCTGGTGCCGCTGCTGCCCGAGGGTGTCTCGCTCGGCACGGCCCGCCTGGTGTTTGCCGTCGCCTTCTTTGCCGTCGCCTTTGTGCTCACGCTGCGCCCGGGTGTCATTACGCGCGTGCTCGGCCGCATTACGGGCCCCGCGCTCATCGCCCTTATCGTATTGGTCGTGGGCGCTGCCGTGGTCTCGCCGCTGGGTTCCGCTGCCGCGCCGCAGGCTCCTTACGATGCCGGTGCCGCCGTGCAGGGCTTTTTGACCGGTTATCAGACCATGGACCTGCTCGCGTCGCTCGCCTTTGGCATCATCATCGCCGAGACCATCCACGAGCTGGGCGTTACCGACGACAAGCGCGTGGCCTTCGAGATTTCGCGCTCCGGCGTGATCGCTGGTGTGCTCATGGCCATCATCTACTGCGGTCTGGCGCTTGCCGGCACGCAGCTGAGCACCGTGATGCCCGATGCCACCAACGGAGCCGCCATCCTCGCCCGCTCGGCCTCCATGCACTTTGGCCTTGCCGGCACGGTCGTGGTCTTTGCGATCTTCTTCCTCGCCTGCATGAACGTATGCATCGGTCTCATCAGCTGCTGCTCGCGTTACTTCTGCGAGACGTATGTGGTCGAAGGGGGAGCAGAGGCTTCCGAGGAGGCCATGCGCCGTCCCTTTGCGATACTCGCCTTTGTGTTCGCGGCGTTTTCGTGCGTGCTCTCAAACGTGGGTCTCGACGTGATCCTCATGTTCTCGGTGCCCATGCTCAACGCCCTGTACCCTGTTGCAATTGTTCTGGTGCTTATGGGCCTAGTGCACGGTTTTTGCGACGCGCATCCGCAGGTGTGGGTCTGGGTCGGCGGCGTTGTCGCGGTGCAGAGCGTGATCACCTCGATCCGCGACGCGTTCTTTGCAGGCGTGTGGCTGCCGTTCGATGCGCTGCCGCTGGCCGACATTGGAGCCGCATGGGCGCCGGTTGCCGTGGTGGCGTTTGTGATTGGCCTGCTCCACAGCCGGTTTGTCGCACATTCGAGGAGCTAGGGTATCGTCGCTTGCACAGGCGGGGAGTCTCCCCTATAATTTCCTTCGCTTTGGGACACGCAAGGTTTAGACCTTAGCTGCTCAACACCTTCGGGACGTGGCGCAGTTTGGTAGCGCGCCTGCTTTGGGAGCAGGATGTCGCAGGTTCAAATCCTGTCGTCCCGACCATATCTTGCGGGCGTAGTTCAATGGTAGAACCCCAGCCTTCCAAGCTGATGACGCGGGTTCGATTCCCGTCGCCCGCTCCAAGTAATTTGCAGGTCAGAGGTACGTTTACTTCTGACCTGTTTTGTTTTGACCGTCCGACGCGGGGCCTTTGCATTGGCAATGCTCGTCCCTGCTGATTAGGAAAGAAGTGACTGACATGGCAGATTTCAAGGCAGAATACCCCATCCCCGACTGCCTGGCGCCTGCCGCAATCGAGACCAAGACCGAGGCCGCCGGCGTTACCAAGGCCAGTCTGCCTGCCTCGAAGGCATTTTTGCTCGCCATGTTCGCCGGCGCGTTCATCGCCTTCGGCGGTCTGTTCTTCACGGTCTTTCTGAGCGATGCGTCCCTTGGCTGGGGCGCTCAGCGCTTTGTGGGCGGCCTGTGCTTTTGCCTGGGACTGGTGCTCGTGCTCATTTGCGGCGCGGAACTGTTTACCGGCAACTCGCTTATGGTCTGCGCGCTCAAGAGCAAAAAGATCACGCTCGTCCAGATGCTCAAGGCTTGGGTCGTTGTGTGGATCGGCAACTTTGCCGGCGCGCTGTTCGTTGTCTTTTTGGTTTACATGGCAGCTATTTATAAGCTCAACGGCGAGGCCGTTGCCAACACCATGGTGAGTGTCGCCGCCGGTAAGGTTTCGATTGACGCCGTCACCATCTTCTTCCGCGGCATTCTGTGCAACATCTTTGTGTGCCTGGCTGTATGGATCGGTACCGCCGGCAAGACCGTGGTCGATAAAGTCGTGGGTATTCTGCTGCCTATCGCCGCCTTTGTGTCATGCGGTTTTGAGCACTGCGTTGCCAACATGTACTTTTTGCCCATGGGTGCCGTGATGCACGCGTGCGGCTATGGAGCCGATGTCGCCGGCGCCGATGCCCTCAACGCCGCCGGGTTGGCGCTCAACCTTTCGGTCGCCACGCTGGGCAATATCGTAGGTGGCGCCCTGATCGTGGCGCTGGGCTACTGGTTTATCTACGCCAACAAAGAGTCCTAAAGGACCCAACCCATAACCGACCAAAAAGGGACAGGTTTATTTTGGCAGGTTTTGGACGAGGCGCTTCGCCGTCTTGTCGCGAGCTGCCATAATGGACCTGTCCCTTTTGTATTCGCGTCGTCACATTTTGGCCGATGACGACCAAGAGGGGCCTGCTTTTTATTGATTATGTCGAAGGGCTTTCCATGAGCGACTGCGAATCCATGCCTGCCGAGGTGCGCGACCGCCTGCGCTCCATTCCCGCCGTGCACGAGCTGCTGGCCGAGTGGCCGGTCATGAAGGCTGCCGGCGATGCGGGCGACACGTTGGTGCGCGAGGCGATTGACGCCGAGCTCGATGCCGAGCGCGCGGCGATTCGCTCTGGCGCCCCCGCTAGGAATAAGCGCGAGCTCGCCTTGGCTATCGAGCGGCGGTGCCACCGCCTGTCGCTGCCGACCCTGCGCCCTGCCGTTAACGCGACGGGCGTTGTGATTCACACCAACCTGGGCCGCGCTCCGCTCGCGCCCGCGGCGGTGCGGGCGGTGACCGATGTCGCTCGCGGCTACAGCACGCTTGAGTATGACGTCTCAACCTGCGCTCGCGGGGGCCGCAAAGAGCATGCCGCGCGTCTGCTGCGCACGCTCACGGGGGCGCAGGACGCCCTGGTCGTCAACAATAACGCCGCGGCGGTGCTGCTGGTGCTTGCCGCGCATGCGTGCGGCAAAGAGGTCATCGTGAGTCGCGGCGAGCTGGTCGAGGTGGGCGGTAGCTTCCGCATTCCCGACATCATGGCGGCCTCGGGCGCCAAGCTTGTCGAGGTGGGCTCGACCAACCGCACGCATCTGGATGATTATCGAAGCGCCATCACGCCCAACACGGCGATGATCCTGAAGGTTCATCCTTCCAACTACCGCATCGAGGGCTTCCACGAGGAGGTTTCCGTGGCGGAGCTTTCTGCGCTGGCGCATGAGCACGGGCTTTTGCTTTACGAGGACCAAGGCTCGGGTGCTTTGCTTGCAGACGGGGTGCTCGCCGATGCGGGGGAGAAGTCCACGTCCGCCTCGCTTTGCGCCGGCGCTGACCTTGTCTCGTGCTCGGGCGACAAGCTACTCGGTGCTTCGCAGGCGGGCATTATTCTCGGCAGCGACCAGGCGATTGCCACTTGTGCCTCGCATCCGCTGATGCGCGCGCTTCGCCCCGGCAAGCTCACGCTCGCGGCCCTCGAGGCCACCCTGCGCCTGTATGTGGCCGGTTCCGATACGGCACATCGGGAGATTCCGGTGCTCAACATGCTATCCGGCGCGCCGGCTCCGCTCGAGCGTCAGGCCAAGCGCCTGCGCGACCGCATGCTGCGTAAACTTCGCGAGGCTCAGTGCGAGGAGGCGGTGGAATTGCAGGTTGTCGAGGGCGCCTCTGCCCCCGGCGGCGGCTCGCTGCCGACCGTCGAGCTCCCAACATTTTGCGTTGCCGTCTGTCCCGCCGATGGGCGCCTGTCCGCCGATGGCCTAAAGCGCGCCATGGTTCAAGAACCCGATACGCCGGTTGTGACGCGCGTGCAGCGCGACCAGGTGCTGTTTGACGTCCGCACGCTTTTGCACGATACCGACCTTGACCTGTGTGCGTCTGCGTTGACGGATGCCGTGCGGGCGGGTTTGCGTCGATGACGGCGCGTGAGCTTGTCGAATGTCCCGTTGTCGTTGGAACGGCGGGACACGTTGACCATGGAAAGTCGGCCCTCATCGAGGCGCTGACCGGAAAAAATCCCGACCGTCTGGAGGTCGAGAAGCGCCGCGGTATGACCACGGAGCTCGGTTTTGGAGAGTTGGCGCTGCCGAGCGGCAAGATTGTCGGCCTGGTCGATGTGCCCGGTCATGCGCACTACCTGCGCGCGATGGTGCAGGGCGCCACGGGCATCGACGTGGCAGTGCTGGTGGTTTCTGCCGTTGAGGGCGTGATGCTGCAGACGCGCGAGCACGTGCACGTTCTCGAGTTGTTGGGCGTGACGCGCATGGTCGTCGCGCTCACCATGCGCGACCTGGCCGACGACGAGACGGCGGAGCTCGCCGAGCTCGATGTGATGGATTTCCTTTCGGGCACCGTGTTCTCCGATGCCCCCGTGGTCCCCGTGTCGTCGCGCACGGGCGAGGGCGTCGAGGACGTGCGCGGGGCGATCGATGCCGCGATCGACGCGTTTCTGGCTGAATCCGCCGAGCGCTCCGAGCGCCTCGGCTTGGCCCCGCGTCTGCCCATCGACCGCTGCTTTTCCATCAAGGGCTCGGGCACCGTCGTCACGGGAACGCTTCACGACGCCCCCATCATGGTGGGCGACGAGCTTGTCTCGAGCCCGGCGGGCGTGCGCTGTCGCGTGCGCGCGATTCAGGTGCACGGCGACACGCCGCGCGCGCTTCCCGGCCAGCGCGTCGCCCTCAACATCGTGGGCGACGGGGTCGATGTCCTGCCCCGCGGCGAGGTCGTCTGCGGACCGAGCGCCGAGGGCTCGACGCTTAGGCTTATCGCGCGCTTCACCTATCTGGGGCGCGAGGGCGCCAAGCCCGTGCCCTTCGAGTCCGGCGCGCGCGTCCACGTGATGGCGGGCACGGCCGAGGTCATCGGGCGCATCATGCTCATGGAGGGCGAGGGACCCATTGAGGCCGGCGAGACCCGCATCGTACAGGTCCGCCTGGAGGAGCGTCTTCCCGTGCGCTCGGGCGACGGCCTCATCGTGCTCGCGTTCTCGCCGGTGGTGCTTATCGGCGGCGGACGCGTGCTGCTTTCGCAGTGCCGCCGCTCGCGCGAGCTCACGGATGCTGAGCGCTCGCTTCTCGCGGCTCTCGATGCGGGCGACCTCGCATCGACCGTCGCCGCGTGGCTCGGTATCCAGCGCCTGCCCGTGCCGGCAGCCGATGTCGCCCGTGCGATCGATCTTTCCGGTGCCGAGGCCGTAAGGCTCCTGCTCGCCGCGGTGGCGTCGGGCGATGCGGTCGCCCTTCATCCGGAGCACTCGACCGAGGAGCTCTATGCCGCCCCCGCCGTGCTCGATGCCGCCCTCACCGCGCTCGCCGACACGCTTGCCGCCATGCATGAGGCCGCGCCCAAGCAGACGGGTTTCACGCCGGGCGAGGTTGTGCATGTCGCCTGGCCGAAAGCGGGCGAAGATGTCGCCTCCGCGCTCATCCTCGAGGGCTGTGCGCGCGGCATCTGCGCCATCGACGGTGCCGAGGTCTTCGACTCGCATTCCGCCGCTGCGGCGTTACGCGTGGTGCGCGAGGCTAGCCATCGCATTGTGGCCCTGCTGGATGAGGCCGGCCTCGACGCGCCGACGCTGCCCGAGCTGGGACAGCAGTTGCAACTCGATCGCGACACCATGACGCGTGCGCTGCGCGAGCTTTCGCTCAACCACTCGATCGTTAAGGTCGAGCACGACGTTGCCTTGTCCGCCGCCGCCGAGGCCCATGCGCGTGAGGTTGTTTTTGCGGCTATCGAGGCTGCCGGCGGCGCTACCACCACGAGTGTATTGCGCGAGGCCTTGGGTGTGTCGCGCAAGCGAGCGATCAGCATCTTGGAGCACCTGGATGCCGTGCGCTTTACCGCACTCGACAAGGATGCCGGCGGCCTAAGATCGCTGCGTTAGGGGCTTTGCATCGCTGCCCTGGTCCTCCTTGCAGTTGCGGGCTGTTCGGTTTGGTAAAATACCGCCACGCTTGGGAACGGATGGGCTCCGGTGGGCCCCGCGGTCCTCAAAACCGTTGCGAGGCGTGCAAAACGTCTTGGATGTGTTCGATTCACATACGTTCCCGCCAACGTATCTCGCCAAAACCACCACAAAGGTGCCTGTCCCCTTTGTGGTGGTTTTGAAACGTGCGGGAAACAGCTTCGAAACACGCAACTTGCACGTCAGGCGCTCAAAAACGCATCTACCTGCATCGTAATCAAAATGAAACATCCGCCCGCGGTCTTATTCGTAACTTTGCGGCAACAGTGCGATATTATCCATACTCGATAAAGCTCGCGGCGCATAGGGTGCCGCGACCGACACTTTTCTTTCCCATCATTGGAGGAAGCATGAGCTACACGCAGAAAGTTCTCGACGAGCTCAAGGCCCGCTATCCCGAGCAGCCTGAGTTCATCCAGGCCGCGACCGAGATCCTCGGCACCATCCAGCCGGCGCTCGACGCCCACCCCGAGTACGAGGAGGCCGCCCTGCTTGAGCGCCTCGTCGAGCCCGAGCGCATCGTCATGTTCCGTGTTCCCTGGGTCGACGACCAGGGCAAGGTTCAGGTCAACCGCGGTTACCGCGTCGAGTTCAACTCTGCCATTGGACCCTACAAGGGCGGCCTGCGCTTTAATCCGACGGTCGCCCTGGGCATGCTTAAGTTCCTGGGCCTGGAGCAGATCCTCAAGAACAGCCTGACCACCCTTCCCATGGGCGGCGGCAAGGGCGGCTCCGACTTTGACCCCAAGGGCAAGTCCAACAACGAGATCATGCACTTCTGCCAGTCCTTCATGACCGAGCTCTATCGCCACATTGGCCCCAACACCGACGTTCCCGCCGGCGACCTTGGCGTTGGCGGCCGCGAGGTTGCCTACATGTTCGGTCAGTACAAGCGCCTGACCAACGAGTGGACCGGCGTCCTCACTGGCAAGGGCCTCTCCTTTGGCGGCTCGCTCGCCCGTACCGAGGCCACCGGCTACGGCCTGGTCTACTTTGTGGACGAGTACCTCAAGAGCCGCGGCGACTCCTTCGAGGGCAAGAACGTCGTCGTTCACGGTTCCGGCAACGTTGCTATCTATGCCGTCCAGAAGGTCGCGCAGCTCGGCGGCAAGGTGCTGGCCTGCTCCGACACCCACGGCTGGGTCGAGGATCCCGACGGCATCGACTACTCCGTGCTCGAGCACGTCTACAACCAGAAGCGCTCCGGCCACGACAAGGGCGTCACGCTCGCCATGTACGTTGACGAGAAGCCCGGTGCCGTGTGGCACGAGGGCGACGGCCGCGGCGTGTGGCAGCTGCCCTGCGACATCGCCCTGCCCTGCGCCCGCGAGAACACGCTGCTGCTCGAGGACGCCCAGGCGCTCGTCGCCAACGGCTGCAAGGTGGTCGGCGAGGGCGCGAACATGCCCACGACCATCGAGGCCACGACCTACTTCCAAGAGAACGGCGTCGCCTTTATGCCCGGTAAGGCTGCCAACGCCGGCGGCGTGCTCGTGTCCGGCCTGGAGATGAGCCAGAACGCCGAGCACCTGTCCTGGACCTTCGAGGAGGTCGACGGCAAGCTCGAGCAGCTCATGCGCGGCATGTTCCACAACGTGGACGACACCGCCAAGGAGTACGGCCAGGAGGGCAACTTTGTCATGGGCGCCAACATCGCCGGCTTCCTGAAGGTCGCCGACGCCATGCTCGCTCAGGGCGTCTGCTAAGCCCAGCTCGACATAGCACCTGATGAGGCTCCCAGCATTTGTGCTGGGAGCCTTTTTCTATGGTGGTGAGGGCCGTGCGCCCTCGTTTGGTACACTTAGGGGTACTGGACAAGTAAAGAGATGGGGGAGAACGTGCTCAAGTTCGGTACCTACGTCCGTGTTGGAAACGCGGCCGAAGCCTATGAGCTCTTACAGAAGAACCGCAACAACAAGATTGTGGGCGGCGGCATCTGGATGCGCCTGGGTTCGCGTCGCGTGGCGACGGCGATTGACCTTTCGGCCTGCGGACTCGATCAGATCGAGGAGACCGAGACCGAGTTTCGCATCGGTGCCATGTGCACCCTACGCCAGCTCGAGCGCCATGCCGAGCTCAACGCGCTCGTCAACAATGTCTTTGAGTTTGCCGTCCACGATATCGTGGGCGTGCAGCTGCGCAATACCGCCACGGTGGGCGGCAGCATCTACGGCCGCTTTGGCTTCTCGGACGTGCTTTCGGCTTTTTTGGCACTCGATTCATACGTTAAGCTGACAGGTGCCGGCCGCGTGCCGCTCGCCGAGTTTGTGAACATGGGCTACTTGCGCGACGTGATCGAGCATGTTGTGGTCGTTAAACACGACTACCGCGCAAGCTACGAGGCCGTGCGCAAGGCCGCGACCGACTTCCCCTCGCTGAACGTCACCGCCGCCTGGTGGGACGGCTCCTGGCACGTCACCGTGGGTGCCCGCCCGCTGCGCGCTACCTTGCTGCAGGGCGAGGCATGTGGCCTTTCCAGCGAGCAGCCTTCCGAGGACGAGCTTCGCGCCCTTGCTGCATCCGTGCGTGCCCTGAGCTACGGAACCAACCTGTGGGGCTCGGTCGAGTACCGCCGTCGCATCTCGGCACCGCTCGCCGTCCAGGCCGTGCGTCGTGCCGCCGGAATCGAGCTTTCTGCCGCGCTTGCCCGCGAGCTCGAGACCGTGCAGATTCCTAAGTTTGCCACGGACGAGTATTCCTGCCGCCGCGTGCCCGGCGTCGATTCTAGCGAGGTGCGCTAATGGCTACCAAACTCATCGATCTTTCCTTTACGCTCAACGGCCGTAAGGTCAAGGTTCAGATTGCCCCCGACACTATGCTCTTTGCGCTGCTGCGCGAGCGGGGCTGTGCGTCGGTGCGCTGCGCCTGCGAGACCACCAACTGCGGCCTGTGCACGGTGTGGCTCGACGGCGACCCGGTGCTGAGCTGCTCGGTTCCCGCCGCCCGCGTTGAGGGCCACACCATCACCACGCTCGAGGGTCTCAAGGCCGAGTCCGAGGCGCTTGCCCGCGCGATGGCTGCCGAAGGCGCCGAGCAGTGCGGTTTTTGCGCCCCCGGCCTTATCATGAACGTGCTGGCGCTTGCCCGCGCCGCCAAGGAGGACCCGAGCCTCGTCGCCACGCGCGAGGAGCTGTCGCGCCAGCTCGCCGGCAACCTCTGCCGTTGCAGCGGCTACGAGAGCCAGCTGCGCGCCATTGTCCGCTTCCTCAACGAGTCCGGCGTGCAGGTGGGCTTTGAGATGCCCGAACTGCCGGTCAACGACACCAGCTGCGACGGTGTCTCGTACAAGCAGATCACCCATAAGCAGCCCAAGAAGGACTCGAAGGCGCTGCTCGAGGGCCGTCCCGTCTACACGGGCGATATGGTGCCCGCCGGGGCCCTGATCGTCAAACTCAAGCGCAGCCCCTATGCCCGCGCCAAGATCCGCTCCATCGATACGTCGCGCGCCCTGAAGGTGCCCGGCGTCGTGGTCGTCTACACTTACGAGGACGTGCCCAAGCGCCGCTTTACTATCGCCGGTCAGAGCTATCCGCAGCCGAGTCCCTACGACCGTTTGATTCTCGAGAACCTTGTGCGCTACCAAAACGAGGAGGTGGCGATCGTCGCTGCCGAGACCGAGGAGGCTGCCGACAAGGCGCTCAAGCTCATCAAGGTCGACTATGAGGTGCTCGAGCCCCTGCTCGACTTTACCCAGGCACTCGATAACGATATCGTGGTCCACCCCGAGGGCGACGTGACCTTTATGTTCCCGCAGGGCGGCGATGTCCCGCGCAACCTGGTGTGCAGCGGTACCAGCGATTTTGGCGACCTGGACGAGGCCTTCGCCCAGAGCGACATCGTCTTTGAGCGCACCTACACCAGCCAGGCCACGCAGACCGCGCCCATGGAGACCTTCCGCGCCTTCGCGACGACCGACGCGTTCGGCCGCATCTCGGTGACCTCCTCCACGCAGGTGCCCTTCCACGTGCGCCGCATGGTCGCGCAGTCGCTCGACATTCCGCAGTCGCAGGTGCAGGTCATTAAGCCGCGCATCGGCGGCGGCTTTGGCTCCAAGCAGACGGGCTGCTGCGAGATCTTCGTAGCGTTTGTGACGCAGCAGACTGGCCGTCCGAGCTACTGCTGCTACACCCGCGAGGAGACCATCACCGCGGGCAACTCGCGCCACCAGATGCAGATGACCGTCAAGTTGGGCGCCATGAACGACGGCACCATCACGGCCATCGACCTGCACACGCTGTCCAACGCCGGAGCGTACGGCGAGCACGCCACCACGACGATCGGCCTTTCGGGCCACAAGAGCCTGCCGATTTACAACCATGTGAAGGCGAGCCGCTTTAGCTGGGACACTGTCTACACCAATACCAACCGCGGCGGCGCGTATCGCGGCTACGGTGCCACCCAGGGCCAGTTTGCCGTGGAGAGCGCCGTTAACGAGCTCGCCGACATGCTGCACATGGACCCCGCCGACCTGCGCCTTAAGAACATCGTGCGCGAGGGCGAGATCATGCCGCAGTACTACAACGAAAAGCTCAACGCCTGCGCGCTCGACCGCTGCCTGCTGCGCGCGATGGACATGATCGGTTGGCGCGACAAGCCGCTGGCCGTCGACCTGGGCGACCGCGTGCGTGCTCTGGGCTGTGCGCTCACCATGCAGGGCTCGGGCATTTCCAACGTGGATATCGCCGGCATCGACATGCGCCTGGAAGAGGACGGCTTCATTACGCTTTCGACCGGCGCCACCGATAACGGCATGGGTGTCGACACGATCCTGGCGCAGATTGCCGCCGAGGAGCTGGGCGTGGAGAGCTCGCTGATCGTGGTGCGCGGCGTGGACACCGACGTGTCGCCGTTCGACGCCGGTTCGTACGCGAGCTCCGGTACCTACGTGACGGGCCTTGCCGCCAAGAACGCCGCGACCGAGCTGCGTGAGAAGATTTGTGCCAAGGCCGCCCAGATGTGGGATGTGGACGCCGCCGACGTGGTCTTCGATGGCCAGTACGTGCGTCTGTCCGACGAGCGCGCCGCGCGCGAGCAGAACCGCTACCTCACGCTGCGCGACTTTGCCAACCTGTGCGTCAAGAACATCGCGGGCGGCGACGCGCTCACCTCGCATGCTTCTGCCTGCCTGCCCGTTTCGCCTCCGCCGTTTATGGCCGGCATTGCCGAGGTCGAGGTCGACAAGGCCACCGGCAAGGTGACTGTGGTGGACTACGCGGCGGCTGTGGACTGCGGCACCGTGATCAACGAGGCACTCGCGCGCGTCCAGGCCGAGGGCGGCATTGCCCAGGGCATCGGCCACGCGCTCTACGAGATCGTCGAGCACGACGACCGCGGCCGCCTGCGCACCGGCAACTTTATGAGCTACAAGCTGCCCACGCGCCTGGACATCGGCAGTATTCGCGTGGCCTTTGAGCCGAGCTACGAGCCGACGGGCCCGTTTGGCGCCAAGTCGATCGGCGAGGTCGTCATTAACACGCCGCTCGCCGCCGTGGCCTCGGCCGTGGCACACGCCACCGGCCACCAGGTGCGCTCGCTGCCGATCACGCCCGAGAAGGCCCTGCTGGGGGAGTAGCGGGTCGGCGAACAAGTCGTAATGGGCGGGGCGGGGCAACTCGCCCCGCCTTTCGCACTCGTGGTGAGGTCGTGAGCCTGTAAAACGTGTGCGTGCGCTTGTCGTTCGTATCTGCTATCATTCCTGGTCTGTGCGCTCATGCGGGCGTGGCGGAATTGGTAGACGCGCCAGATTTAGGTTCTGGTGGGATTCCCGTGAAGGTTCGAGTCCTTTCGCCCGCACCAACGCATCTGCGTCGGCTTCGGCCGTCGCGACTCTTTGTTGCATAAAGGTACCAGCACCTCAGATAAGCTGGGCAGTATGAGGAGGAACGTGTTGAACATCACCGCTTCTGACGTCAAGGACGCCAAGCTCACCGCTACGGTCACCATCCCGGCCGCCGACGTCGACGCCGCGATCAAGAAGGCCTACAAGGACACCGCCAAGAAGTACCGCTTCCCGGGCTTCCGCGCCGGCAAGGCTCCCCGTCCGGTCATCGATTCCGCTCTTGGCGCCGAGGCTACCCTCGCTCAGGCCACTAACGACCTGATCGCCGCCAACGAGCCCGCCGTCCTCAACGAGCTGGACATCGTCCCCACCAAGAACGGTGACTACAAGGAGCTCGACCTCGCCAAGGATCACGAGGACTACACCTACACCGTCGAGTTCTCCCTGCGTCCTGCTGCCGAGCTCTCTTCCTTCGACGCCGTCGAGATCGAGATGCCCCCTGCGGAGGTCACCGAGTCCGAGATCAACAACCAGGTCGAGATGCTCCTCAACTACCGTGCCACCTTCGAGGACGTCGAGGGTCGCGCCGTCGAGGCTGACGACTATGTGACCGTCGACCTCAAGGCCGTCGAGAACGCCGACAACTTTGCCGCCGAGGGTCGCATGCTCATCGCCGGTAGCGACAGCAACCCCAAGGAGTTCAACGAGGCCCTGATCGGCGCTAACGTTGACGACGTCAAGACCGTCACCTGGACCGACGAGGTCGAGGAGGGCGAGGAGGCCGAGACCCACACCGTCGAGGTCACCGTCAAGGGCATCAAGGTCCGCAACACCCCCGAGCTCACCGACGAGCTTGTCAAGTCCGACTTCGGCTTCGACAGCATCGACGCCATGCGCGACGCCATCAAGATCGAGATCGAGCAGGACAAGGCTTCCCGCCTCCCTGCCGAGAAGGAGAACCGTTGCGTCTCCGCTCTCGCTGAGCGCCTGCAGCTCGACGAGATGGATGCCGACTACGAGCAGTCCGTCTTTGAGGAGCTTGGCCAGAACTTCCTGTCCAACCTCGCTGCCCGCGGCATGACGCTCGACACCTGGCTGCCCGCTTCCGGTCTGACCATGGAGCAGTTCATCGGCGACCTGCATAAGCAGGCCAACGACGTTGCCCGTGAGTCCCTGGCTCTGGACGCCCTCGCCCGTGAGCTCAAGATTGAGGTCACCGAGGACGACATCAACGCCGAGTTCGAGAAGGCCGGCGTCAAGGACGTCGAGGCTTCCAAGGCCGAGTTCATCGCCGATGGCCGCATGCCTGCCGTCCGCGAGTCCATCCGTCGCTCCAAGGCCGTCGACCACCTGGTCGAGAACGCCAAGGTGACCGAGGTCGACGAGACCGCCAAGGACGCCGAGTAATTCTCGCCACCTTGCCCGCGAGCGCATGTATGTGCCCGTGATGGGGTAAAGTTAATAGCCGGTTATCCGGTTGCTTCGTACGGTGCCAGCCAATGCATAGCATGCGGGCACCGTACGTTTGTCTAGAACCACTATTGGTCCGTAAGAGAAATGGAGATGCGTATGATCGCTAAGTTCGATTCCGCCCTCGTGCCATACGTTATCGAGCAGACGCCGCGCGGCGAGCGCAGCTACGATATCTATTCGCGCCTGCTCAACGACCGCATCATCTTCTTGGGCGAGGAGATCAACTCCGTCAGCGCCAACCTGGTCGTTGCCCAGCTGCTGCATCTTGAGAGCCAGGATGCCGAGAAGGATATCTCGCTCTACATCAATTCGCCCGGTGGCGAGGTTTACTCTGGCCTGGCGATTCTTGACACCATGAACTTCATCAAGCCGCAGGTCTCCACCATCTGCGTCGGTATGGCCGCGTCTATGGCTGCCGTGCTGCTTTCGGCCGGCGCCAAGGGCAAGCGCTTCTGCCTGCCGCACTCCAAGGTCATGATTCACCAGCCCAGCGGCGGTGCCCAGGGTCAGCAGACCGAGATTGAGATCGTTGCCGAGGAGATCAAGAAGACCCGTCGCGAGCTCAACCAGATCCTGTCCGACGCCTCGGGCCAGCCCATCGAGAAGGTCCAGGCCGATACCGAGCGCGACAACTACCTCACGGCTGCCGAGGCCCTCGACTACGGTCTGATCGACCGTATCGTCACCTCGCGCGATCTTGCCGCGAAGGATGCCTAGGATGGCAGGAAACATGCAGGACAACTTTGACGAGAACGGCAATCCCATCCGCTGCTCCTTCTGCGGAAAAGAGCAGGGCCAGGTCCGTCGCCTCGTAAAGGGCCCGACCAACATCTTTATCTGTGACGAGTGCGTCGCCGCCTGTTCCGAGATCCTTGAGGAGTCGCTGGCTTCGGACTTTATGGACGCTGCCCGCAACGGCAAGCTGCCGGGCTTCCTCAACGACCACGGCCAGGCTGCATCCCAGCCCGCCGCGGACCCCGAGACCGAGGGTTTTGAGCTCGAGGACGATCGCCAGGTCATCACGCACGTGCCGACGCCGCACGAGATCTATGACGAGCTTTCGGCCTATGTTATGGGTCAGGAGGACGCCAAGCGCGCCATGTCGGTGGCCGTGTACAACCACTATCGCCGCGTGATTGAGGGCGGCGCTGCGGTGTCTGCCTTTGATGACGACATGGGCTCGCAGTTCGATGACGATATGGACGAGGTAGAGCTCGCCAAGTCCAACATCCTGCTGCTCGGTCCCACCGGTACCGGCAAGACCCTGCTGGCCCAGACGCTCGCGCGCATTCTTGAGGTGCCGTTTGCTATCGCCGATGCCACCGCGCTCACCGAGGCCGGCTATGTGGGCGAGGACGTGGAGAACATCCTACTCAAGCTCATTAATGCTGCCGATGGCGACATTGAGCGCGCACAGGTTGGCATCATCTACGTTGACGAGATCGACAAGATTGCCCGCAAGGCTGAGAACCTCTCCATTACCCGCGATGTTTCGGGCGAGGGTGTTCAGCAGGCGCTGCTTAAGATTCTTGAGGGCACGGTGGCAAGCGTTCCGCCCACCGGTGGCCGTAAGCATCCCCAGCAGGAACTGCTTCAGATCGACACGACCAACATCCTGTTCATCTGCGGCGGTGCCTTTGTGGGTCTGGACAAGATCATCGCCGATCGCGTGGGCAACAAGGGCGTGGGCTTTAACTCCGAGATCGCCGGCCCCACCTCGGTCGACGAGAACGACCTGCTGCGTCAGGTGCTCCCGCAGGACCTCAACGCCTTTGGCATGATCCCCGAGTTCGTGGGCCGTACGCCCGTCGTCACCCAGACGCAGGCGCTCGACGAGGACGATCTGGTGTCGATCCTGACCGAGCCCAAGAACGCCGTGGTGCGCCAGTACCGCAAGATGTTCCAGCTCGAGGACGTTGAGCTTGAGTTTGAGGCCGCGGCCCTTCACGAGATCGCCCGTATGGCGCTCGCCCGCAAGACCGGCGCCCGCGGCCTGCGTTCCATCTGCGAGGACGTGCTTCAGCAGACGATGTTCGACCTCCCCAGCGAGGAGGGTGTCGCCAAGGTCATCGTGACCGAAGCGGCGGTTAAGGGCGAAGAACAGCCCCAACGCATTTACGGGTAAACCTGCCAAAAACGTGCTTGCAAATAGTCTCCGACCATCCGCGGTCGGAGGCTATTTTATATATACGCAAAACACCCAACTACCTGTGTTATTCTGTGTGTTTGTTTAAGCCTCAGCGAAGTCATATCAGACTGAAGTAATCGATACCTAAGGGGAGGAATGCAGACCCTAGCGGGCCTACATTCCTCCCCGACGGGCAAGGGAGAGATATATGGAAGAAATGCCCAAGAACTACGATCCGTCGACCAACGAGCCGGCGATCCTGCAGAAGTGGCTCGACGGCGGCTACTACAAGCGCCGTGAGGGCGTGGGCGATTGCACCGTCACCATTCCGCCTCCCAACGTGACCGGCAAGCTCCACATGGGTCACGCTACCGACGACTCCATCCAGGACGCCATCGTCCGTATGGCTCGCATGCGCGGCAAGTCCACGCGCTGGGTGTTGGGCACCGATCACGCCGGTATCGCCACGCAGACCAAGGTCGACAAGAAGCTCAAGAGCGAGGGCATCAGCCGCCTGGAGATCGGTCGCGACAAGTTTGTCGACGCCTGTTGGGACTGGACCCACGAGTACGGCGGAATCATCGTTGAGCAGATCAAGCGCATGGGCTGCTCCGTCGACTTCGACAACGAGCGCTTCACCATGGACGAGGATTACGCCCAGGCCGTGCGTAAGGTCTTCTGCGACTGGTACCACGACGGCCTGATCTACCGTGGCAAGCGTATCGTCAACTGGTGCCCCAACTGCACCACCGCCATCTCGGACGACGAGGCCGAGTACAAGGACGAGAAGGGCCACCTGTGGCACCTGCGCTACCCGCTGACCGAGCCGGTCAACGGCCAGGACTACATCGTCGTCGCCACCACGCGCCCCGAGACCATGCTCGGCGACACGGGCGTCGCCGTTTCCCCGAAGGACCCCGAGAAGGCCGCCTTCGTGGGCAAGACCGTCAAGCTTCCCATCGTCGACCGTGAGATCCCCATCTTTGAGGATTGGCATGTCGACGCCAACTTCGGTTCCGGCTTCGTTAAGGTTACTCCGGCCCACGACCCCAACGACTACGCCATGGGTCAGGCTCACGACCTGCCGCAGATCAACATCTTCGACGAGCACGCGGTGGTCGTCGAGGGCTACGGCGAGTTTACCGGCATGAACCGCGACGAGTGCCGCGAGGCCGTCATTGAGTGGTTCGAGGAGCACGACCTGCTCGATCACGTTGAAGAGCTCGACCACTCCGTCATGCACTGCTACCGTTGCGACTCCGCACTGGAGCCGTGGCTGTCCGAGCAGTGGTTTGTGGCCGTCGACAAGCTCAAGGGGCCGGCGCTCGACGCCGTCAACTCCGGCATGGTCACCTTCCACCCCGCGCGCTGGACGCAGACCTACACCACCTGGATGGAGAACCTCAAGGACTGGTGCATCAGCCGCCAGCTGTGGTGGGGTCACCGCATCCCCGTGTTCTACTGCGAGGACTGCGGCTGGGAGGACGCCCTGACCGAGGACACCGACGTGTGCCCCAAGTGCGGCGGCCATCACGTGCATCAGGACGAGAACGTGCTGGACACCTGGTTCAGCTCGCAGCTGTGGACCTTCGCCACGCAGGGCTGGCCGCAAAAGCCGGAGCTGCTCGAGGGCCATCACCCCACGACGGCGCTCGTCACCGCGCGCGACATCATCGCGCTGTGGGTCGCCCGCATGGTCATGAGCTCGCTGTACTTCCTGGACGAGGTGCCGTTTAAGGACGTCGTCATCTACCCGACGATCCTGGCCAAGGACGGCAGCCGCATGTCCAAGTCCAAGGGTAACGGCGTTGACCCCATGGACCTCATTGGCATGTACGGTGCCGACGCCATGCGTTACAACCTGCTGACGCTGTGCACCAACAACCAGGACGTCAAGTTTGACGCGAACATCGATAAGAAGACCAAGAAGCTCATCGACAGTCCGCGCACCGACCAGGCCAAGTCGTTTGTGACCAAGATCTGGAACGCCAGCCGCTTCCTGCTCATGAACATGGAGGGCTATACGCCCGGCGAGCCCGTCGTGGAGACGCCGGCCGACGCCTGGATGTTCAGCCGCCTGGCCAAGGCCGTGAAGATGGTCACCGAGGGCATCGAGAACTACACCTTTGGCGACATGGCCCGCGGCGTGCAGCAGTTCTTCTGGAACGAGGTCTGCGACTGGTACGTCGAGGTCACCAAGGCCCGCCTGAAGGGCGAGGGTCGTCTGCAGGCGCAGCGCAACCTGATCTTTGTGCTCGACACCTCCATTCGCCTGATGCACCCGCTCATGCCGTTTGTTACCGAGGAGATCTGGGACAACATGCCGGCGAGCGTGCTCGACCTGGACGCCGAGGGCAACGTGAACCGCGCCGAGGCGCTCATGATCGCCAAGTGGCCCGAGCCCGCCGACTACGCCAAGTACGTCGACGAGCCTGCCGAGCGCGCGTTTGAGCTGTGCCGTACCGTCGTTTCCTCCGCCCGCGCCACGCGTTCGCGCTATCGTTTGAGCCCCAAGGCCGAGCTCGACGTGGTCGTGCGTGCCGGCGCCGAGGACGTCGAGAAGCTTGAGAGCCTGCGCTCGACCATCGAGCCGCTGGCCAACACGGCTTCGCTGGTCATGGGTACCGACGTCGAGAAGCCGGCTGCGAGCATCGCCGTGGTCGACAGCGGCGTTGAGGTCTTTGTGGTGCTCGAGGGCAAGGTTGATCTTTCGGCCGAGAAGGCACGCCTGGAGAAGGAGATTGCCGCGGCGCAGAAGGAACTCGCTGGCTGCGAGAAGACCCTTGCCAACGAGGGCTTTGTGGCCAAGGCCGCGCCTGCGGTGGTCCAGAAGAAGAGGGACCGTGCAGCTGAGCTCAAGGAGATCCTGGCGGCGCTGACTGCTCAGGTTGCTGACTTCTCGTAAGGTTTACTCGGGGGCGCGTCCCGATGCTTTGCTCTCCGCTGCGGACACCTATTCCGCCGTTCTAACAAACGGCGGCTGACTCGACGCTGCAAACGCCTCTGATGGCCAATCTGCCGTTCAACTTCGGGCGCATGGGCATAAGCCCTATGCGCCCTTGTTTCACGGCACCTTGGCTCATCAGAGGCGTTTTCGCTGACTATCCTCAACCTATACTGTTTTATTTTTCTATGAATGGCGGTTCTAAAAATGCCTAAGCGTTCCGGCTTGTATACCGTTCCTTTTGAGTTTGATTTGCTTTCGTTTGATGAGGCTGTGGGGCTAGCTGCTGATACAGGGCGGATTTCTGGGGATGCTGGGCCGCTGCTCGAGACGGTTGTCGATATGCTCGATGAGTTGGGGCGTCCGGACGAGTACTTTGATTGCATTCAGGTTGCCGGTACCAATGGCAAGACTTCGACCACGCGATTTTCGGCTGCCATCCTTCGCGGCGAGGGACTCAAGACCGCGCTGTATACGTCGCCGCAGCTGGTGCGCTATCCCGAGCGTATGGAGGTCGATGGACGCGTCGTGAGCGATGAGGCCTTTGCCCGTGGTGTTTCTGCTGCTGTTGAGGCGGGACATCGCGTGAATGCCCGTCGTGTGGCGGCGGGGGAGCGAGCCTATTCCATTACGCCGTTTGACCTGCTGACGGCTGCCGCACTTGTCGTGTTTGCCGAGGCCGCGGTGGATGTTGCCGTGCTCGAGGTCGGCATGGGCGGACGCTGGGACGCCACGAGTGCGACCGATCCCGTCGCCGTTGCCATTACGGGCATTGGGCTCGATCACACACGCATTTTGGGCGATACGCTCGAGGCCATTGCGGGGGAGAAGGCTGTGGTTATTAAGCCTGGACGCCTGGTTGTTTTGGGCGAGGGTACGCACGAGGCGAGCGTTCAGCGCGTGATGGATGCACGTTGTCGCGAGTGCGGCATAGTGCCGCTGGTGGTGAACCATGCCACGACCAAGGTGCCGGCACATGTGGGCGACACGGTTGAGTTTAGCTGCACCACGCCGCGTGCGATCTATACGTCTAGCATGGTCAAGCCGGCGTATCAGCCGCAGAATGCCGCGTGCGCGATTATGCTGTGCGAGGGGTATCTGGGTCGCGAGCTCGATCATGACAAGCTCGATGCGTCGCTTATGGGCTGCCCCACGCCGGGTCGCTTTGATGTGCTGGGAACCAATCCGCTCAAGCTGATCGACGCCTGTCATAACCCTCAGAGCTGCGAGAACTTTGTGAGCGCACTGGACGAGATCGATTCGTGCGTAGAGAATCGCCCCACGCTGCTGTGCGCCGCGCTGGCCGATAAGGACGTGGCGGGTATCGTTGACGTTCTGGTTCCGGCGTTCCCCCGCGTGGTCGTAACCCAGACCGATTCCGATCGCGCCTTGCCCGCACAGGAGCTTGCCTCCCTGGTGGACGCCGACAAGCTCGCGGGCGTGTACCCCAGCGTATCCGAGGCCCTCGCGGCTTTCGATGCCGCGGGCGAGCCTTTCGTAGCAGCCGGTACCATCACCCTAGCCGGCGAAGTAGCGGGGCTGCTCCGTTAACCCATCCCCTCATCAGTTGCGGTGAAATACGGACTGTTTTACAAGCCAGAAGCCTCAAACGGTCCGTATATCACCGCAACTCAAAAGCAGTCAATTTGGGACGGGGCTTTTTTGGCTGCCCTGCGCCTCGAGTTGACTTGCTCGCCACGAAATGGGCCTATTTACTACGTTTGACCGGTAACCCTCGACCATACCGAGAATTGCGAAATCAAAACCGCAGGTAAAGGGCTTGCCAGTTTTGCGAAAACACGGGTATGGTCGACCCACGCGGGCTAAACGTAGTAGATAGGCCGTTTTTGTGGCGGCATTCATGTGATGCGGCAAAGGGACAGCCCCTTTGCCGCATTGCCTAGTCTAAGCGGACTGGGTCGTGGGGGTAGGCGTTGAGAATCTCGACGCCGTTCTCGGTCACCAGGGCCAGGTCCTCGATGCGGACGCCGGTGCGGTCGGGGAGGTAGATGCCCGGTTCGATGGAGAACGTCATGCCCGGCTCTACGACCTGCTCGTTGACGAGCGAGACGTCGCCCGGCTCGTGGTCCTGCAGGCCGATCGAGTGACCCAGGCGATGCGTAAAGTATTCGCCGTAGCCCGCGTCCTCAATCACGTCGCGCGCGGCACGGTCCAGGTCGCACATGCGCACGCCCGGTGCGATGAGCGCCTCGGCGGTCTCGTTGGCGCGGCGCACGATATCGTAGATGCGTGCGGTTTCCTCGTCCGGCTCGCCCCAAAAGAACGTGCGCGTCATGTCCGAGCAATAGTTGCAGCGGCGTCCGCCAATGTCGAACAGCACCACGTCGCCGCGCTTGAGCACGGTGTCGTCGGGTTCGTGATGCGGGTCGCCGGCGTTGGCGCCAAAGCTCACGATGGGCGGAAAGCTAAAGCCCTCGCAGCCGTGCTTGCGGTACAGACCGAGCATCTGATCGGCAATTTCGCGCTCCGTCACGCCTTCATGGACGAGCTTGATGGCGTCGGCCATCACGGCGTCGTTGGCGGCCGAGGACGCGCGCATAAGCTCCTGCTCGGTAGCGTCTTTGTAGGTGCGTGCGGCGGTGACGGCAAAGTCACCCAGGAAAAACTCGCTGGCGGCGTGGCGCTCCATGAGCGGCATCAAAAAGCCGGAGCGCATGACGGTGTCGATGCCGAGCGGTTTGGTCGGATCGATCTCGCGAGTGATGGCGTCGGTCACGACGTCGGTATCGGTGTGATAGGCAACGCGGGCATTGTCATACTCTGGCAGCTGGTGCAGGGCGTTGACCAAGATCACTGGCTCGGCATTGCGCACGAGTAGCACGCCGCAAAAACGCTCGAACATATCGGCATAAAAGCCGGTCAGGTAATAGATTGACCACGGGTCGTTTACGAGCAGCTGTGCGCCGGGGTGCTGAGCCTCGAGCGCATCGAGCACGCGCGCCACGCGCTGGTCATCGACATGTGCCATGAAACATCCTTTCGCTAGGCTGCCACCATGGTATCCCAAGCCCGGCACATAGGGACGTTCCTTTTATGCCGGCACTTCGGGACACTCCTTGCAAAAGCAGCTAAAAGAGCCCGTCCCAAATTTGCTTCTTAGGCTGGGTCGATGTCCATACTGGCGACTAGGTCAATGTTGGTGTCGAGAAGATCTTCCAGCACGACGTCGCCCATGCGGATGGGGGCGTTGACGACTAGGCCTCGGATGAGGTTCATGGCTTGGGCGTGGAGTTCTAGCGGGATGGCTTCGGCCGTGCGGACGGGGAGTAGGGCTTCGTCGCCGCCGGAGACGGCCACGGTCGTTGTGAGCACGCGCATGGGGCAGGTGAGCTCCTGATGTGCGAACGTATCGCCGCGCGGGCAGTTGTTACCGGTTACGGAGCGCACTTCCACCACGGTGCCATTGGCGTCGTGCTCCACCTCTACGGTCAGGAGGCACTCGGATGGGCAGGTGGTGCAGTTGAACTGCAGCGTCTCGGTCACATTCGTACTCATGAGCTATGCCTCCTCAACGGGATCGACGGACAGGACGATTTCGCTGGCACCCAGGTCGAGTGCGCGTTGAATCACCTTAGCCGGCAGCGGGAAGCTTTCCATGACGCTCGGTTTAAACGCGCGGACTTTGCCCGCAAACACTTCTTCGCCGTTGGCCAAGATGCGTACTCGAGCGGTATCGACCGGCCGGCGTACGCGGAAGTTGAGCTTGGTGAGCGCCACAGCCGTAATGCGTCCCGGCAGCGCGTAGCCCGCAATGCCGGCAGGGGAGACCGTGAGCTCGCAGCTCGTGTCCGCGACCGCGTTCGTTTCGGCCCCGCCAACCAGCGCGTACGCCGCCGCGGCTGCACCGGCGCGCTCGGACTCGGTCGTCACGTTGTCGGCCAGGTCGTGCACGTGCAGCACGTTGCCACAGGCAAAGATGCCCGGCACGCCTGTCTGGAGGCTCTGGTCAACTACGGCGCCGCGCGTGCGTGGGTCAAGCTCCACGCCCGCGGCAACCGAAAGCTCGTTCTCGGGAATCAATCCCACCGAAAGCAGCAGTGTGTCACACGGAACAACGCGCTCGGTCCCCGGAATGGGCGCCAGGCGCTCGTCGACCTGGCTTACCTCGACGGCCTCCACGCGGTCGTGCCCGATCACGCGCGTGACCGTGGTGGACAGGTGCAGCGGAATGTCAAAGTCGTCCAGGCAGTTCTTCACATTGCGGCGCAGGCCGTTGGCGTACGGCATGAGCTCGTACACGCCCTCGACCGAAATCCCCTCGAGCGTGCAGCGACGTGCCATGATAAGCCCGATATCGCCCGAACCCAAAATGACGGCGCGCGAGCCGGGTTTGAGGTTTTCGATATTGATGTATCGCTGCGCCAAGCCGGCCGTAAATACGCCGGCGGGACGGCTACCGGGAATCTTGATCTCGCTGCGGGTGCGCTCGCGGCAGCCCATGGCAAGGACGACCGCGCGTCCGGTGAGCTGCAGCATACCGGAGGGATTCATGAGCGTGACGGTGTGGAGTGTGGCGTCTTCCGTGGACTCGCTCGAATCAATCCCGAGCACCATACTGCCCAGGAACAGCGCAATGTCGGTCGCGCGCACCTGGTCGATAAAGCGCTGCGCGTACTCGGGGCCGGTGAGCTCCTGCTTAAAGTGCGAAAGGCCAAAACCGGGGTGAATGCACTGGCGGAGGATCCCGCCCAGATGCTGCTCGCGCTCCGCGATGGCCACCTGCGCGCCGGCCTTATGCGCGGCAAGCGCGGCCGCCATACCGGCGGGACCGCCGCCGATAACGATCACGTCGAACGCCTGCGTCTGCACCGCCTCTGTAGCTCCGGTCTCCGCACGTCCGTCACGCATATCAAGCGTCGCCATCCTGGTGCACCCCCTTCATCGATCCCTCAACCAACCAGGATCCGGTATCCTCCAGCAGCACCTCGCTGGGGTCGCAGCCCAGCTCGCGGGCAAGGATCGCAACCACGCGGCTCTGGCAAAAACCGCTTTGGCACCGACCCATGCCGGCGCGGCAGCGGCGCTTGACGCCCTCGACCGAAATCGCGCCCGGACGGCGTCGGATCGCGGCCACAATCTCGGCCTCGGGCACCGTTTCGCAGCGGCAGACGATCTGCCCCCACGCGGGATCGGACTCAATGAGTTCTTCCTTGCGAGCCAGCGGTGCGCGGTCAAAGTCGTCCGGCGCGCGGCGAATTGGATTCCAGTCCGCCCGCTCGTGCAGCTCCACGCCCGCCTCACGTATCACAAGCTCCATGCGCTCGGCAATGGCAGGCGCGCTCGCCACGCCTGGGGACTGAATGCCCGCCGCTTGGAAGAGCCCCGGCACCACGGCCGACTGTCCAATAAAGAAGTCGTTCGTTCCCCGAATGACCGGACGCCCGCCGGCAAACGCACGAACCACGCGGCGCGTCTCCAGGTCGGGCACCAGCTTGCGCGCGCCGTTCAGGAGCGCGTTTACATCGCTCGCATAGGTCTGCGTGTCGCCCGGCTCGCGCACGGCGGCCGTCGCGGTAATCACGGTGTTGCCATGAACGGTCCCCGTCACGATGACGCCTTTCGATATCGGCGTCGGAACGGGGTAGAGCGGCATGAGCGTGCGCGGCTCCTTGTCCAGCACCACGATGTTGCCCTGACGCCAGACCATATGGAACTCCTCGGCGCCCGCCATATGCGAGATGTCCGCGGCTCCGTTGCCCGCGGCGTTGATCAGGTAGCGGCAGCGCACGTTGCCAGCGGGGGTTGCCAGCGCAAAGCGTGCGTCTTCGCCCGAGCTCGCGACTTCAATCGCTTCCACCGGTGCGGAGCGCATAAACGTCACCCCGTTGGCCACGGCGTTCTCCAGCGCGGCGATGGCAACCTCAAACGGGTCGACAAACCCAGTCGAGGGGCACCACAGCGCGCATGTCGCCTTGGTACTGGCGCGCGGTTCTAATTCGTGGATGCGGTCGGGTCCGACGATTGACAGCTCGGGCACCCCGTTGGCCAGGCCATTCTGGCGCAGCTTTTCCAGATGCGCGCGGTCCTCGTCGTTAAAGCCCAACACCATCGACCCGGTGCGGCAGAACAGAAAGCCCAGCTCCTGCGCCCACGCACCGTACAACTCGCAGCCACGGGCGTTGACCTGCGCCTTTACGGTGCCCGGTGTCGGATCGTAGCCGGCGTGCACCAGGCCGCCATTGGCCTTCGACGCGCCCAGCGCAATATCGTTAGCCGCCTCGACCACGCAAATGGACAGGTCAAACCGCGCGAGCTGCCGCGCGATGGCGCATCCGGTGATGCCCGCGCCCACAATCGCGATATCAAACGTTTCTGTCACAGTGCCTCCCAGACGAGTTGACAGGCTGTCAATACGACTATCCTACGGTCTGCACACCCCCAGCGCGGCGGCAATGCGGCGAACAGCCCCGCAACACCCGCCAACGGCAGACGAGGGGAGACCCAGCAACGTCGACAAGCTCGTCTGCCGACAGCTACGGCAACCGTTTGTCTCGACCTGTAACAGTTAGACGAGGATTTGGGTTCTAGATGTTACAGATCAAGACAAACCTTCCGGCGGATTTTGAATGTCTCGATCTGTAACAGTAAGAGGGGTTTTTGGGCCCAAGATGTTACAGATCGAGATTGAAGTCGGGGAGGGACCCCTGTGTCTCGATCTGTAACATCTAGACCCGGATTCCGCCTCCACCTGTTACAGATTGAGATGTTTGTGTCCGCACCAGCCCCGCCCCTAGCCGTGGTCCCATATAAACAAACCCCGTGGTAAACTTGACCGGACTGTTAATATTCCGAAAGGTACCCGTAATGTCCAAGTACATCTCCGAGCTCATGTCGCCGCAGCTTATGGGCGTCGTCTATGCCTTTGTTGGCTTTATCATCGCCCTGTATGTGCTGTCGGTCGTCTATGTGTTCATCGACGCTCGCCGCCGCGGCGCCAGCGCCTACGTGGCATGGGGCATCATCGCCCTCATCCCGTTTGTGGGCCTCATCGCCTACCTGGTCCTGCGCCCGCACTCCTACGCGTCCGACCGCGAGGAGCAGGAGCTGGACATGGCCCTGCGCGAGCGCCAACTTGCCCAGTACGGCACCTGCCCGCAGTGCGGCGCCCCCATCGAGAAGGACTTCGTCGTCTGCCCGGTGTGCGATACCCAGGTTCGCAACGTATGCCCCAGCTGCCATCGCCCGCTCGATGCGCACTGGAAGGTCTGCCCCTACTGCCGAACTCGCATCCAGTAACGCATCCATCGCCGGGCCGGCCGCAAGCCACGGGCTCCGCGCACCCCGCGCATCCCACGGCCGCCACGCGCCCCACATCCCGCCCCACACGATGAAGCATGCGTAGAAAATCGCCCGCCGTGCCATTAAGGTGCGGCGGGCGCTTGTATACCAAGGCAACCTGCCTATAATGATGCAAGTTAAAACGCCGAGCGTATCGCACGCACTTGCATCAGGCATCCGAGAGGAGAAAACATACCCATGAAGGCACTCTACAATGACGGTTCGGTGGCCGAGCTCCCGCAGGACGAGGTCACGCACGTCATCCGCCACTCTGCCGCGCACATCATGGCGCAGGCCATCAAGCGCCTGTACCCCCAGGCCGACTTTGCCTACGGCCCCGCGACCGACAACGGCTTCTACTACGACGTCGACCTGCCCGATGGCGTCAAGATCAGCGAGGACGACTTCCCCGCGATCGAGGCCGAGATGAAGAAGATCGTCAAGGAGAACCTCAAGTTCACCGTGTACGAGAAGCCCCGCGCCGAGGCCATCGCCCTTATGGAGGAGCGCGGCGAGAAGTACAAGGTCGAGCACATCGGCGACCTGGACGACGACGCCCGTATCACCTTCTACCAGCAGGGCGACTACGTCGACATGTGCGTCGGCCCCCACATCTGCTACACCAAGGCCCTGAAGGCCTTTAAGCTCACCGGCGTCTCGGGCGCCTACTGGAAGGGCGACAAGGACAACAAGATGCTCACCCGCATCAACGGCGTCGCCTTTGCCACCAAGGAAGAGCTCGACGAGCACATGCACATGCTGGAGGAGGCCAAGAAGCGCGACCACCGCAAGATCGGCCGCGAGATGGATCTCTTTATGATGCGCGACGAGGCCCCCGGCTTCCCGTTCTTCCTGCCCAACGGCATGATCCTTAAGAACACGCTGCTGGACTACTGGCGCGAGATCCACCACAAGGCCGGCTACGTGGAGATCTCCACGCCGCTTATCATGAACAAGCAGCTGTGGAAGACCTCGGGCCACTGGGACCACTACAAGGACAACATGTACTCCACCGTTATCGACGACGAAGAGTACTGCATTAAGCCCATGAACTGCCCGGGCGGCGTGCTGGTGTACGCCTCCAAGCCGCACTCCTATCGCGAGCTGCCCATTCGCGCCGGCGAGATTGGTCTGGTGCACCGCCACGAGCTGCGCGGCGCCCTGCACGGCCTGTTCCGCGTGCGCTGCTTTAACCAGGACGATGCTCATCTGTTTGTGCGTCCCGACCAGCTGACCGACGAGATCGTGGGCGTGGTCAACCTTATCGACTCCGTGTACCAGAAGTTTGGCTTTAAGTACCACGTTGAGCTTTCCACCCGCCCCGAGGACTCCATGGGTTCGGACGAGGACTGGGCACGCGCCGAGGAGGGCCTGCGCACCGCTCTGGAGAAGCTGGGCATGGACTACGAGGTCAACGAGGGCGACGGCGCCTTCTATGGCCCCAAGATCGACTTCCACCTGGAGGACTCGCTCGGCCGTACCTGGCAGTGCGGTACCGTGCAGCTCGACTTCCAGATGCCGCTCAACTTTGATCTGGAGTACGTGGACGCCGACGGCACCAAGAAGCGCCCCATCATGCTGCACCGCGTGTGCTTTGGCTCCATCGAGCGCTTCATCGGCATTCTGATTGAGCACTTTGCCGGCAAGTTCCCCACCTGGCTTGCCCCCGTGCAGGTCAAGGCGCTTCCGGTTTCCGAGAAGAGCCGCGACTACGCCCACGAGGTGTGCGCCAAGCTGGAGGAGGCTGGTATTCGCGTGGTCTGCGACGACCGCGACGAGAAGATCGGCTACAAGATCCGCGAGGCCCGCTCCATTGACCGCGTGCCCTACATGCTCATCCTGGGCGAGAAGGAGGTCGAGGCCGGCAACATTTCCGTCCGCGATCGCTCCAACGAGACCGTTCAGATGAGCGTCGACGAGTTTGTTTCCAAGGTGACCGAGGAGATCAAGACCCGCGCCTAAGGCAAGCAACACAACAATTAACAAAGGCGACCGTCCACATAGGCGGTCGCCTTTTTTCATGCCGAAATAAGAAAAGCCGCTGGTTGAGCGGCTTTTTTGTTGCACAAAAAGGTACAGGTTTTTATAGAGGGGTATGGAGATGTACCTACTAGCAGTACATTTTGTGTAATCTGGGCAAACGCTGATTAATTGCTCGTATAATGTCGTCAGTCGAAAGATGCAAAAACCTGTACTTTTGCGACTGCGCCTAGCTCGAGCGAGAAGCCTGCTCTAAACGCCCCTGCATTTGCGTGCATCGCAAAGCCAAAAGAGGGGGCGAGAACATGGAACAGACGGCACGGCGCCAAGAGCAGCTGCCGGGCGCATTTTATGACGCCACCACCAACAGCCAGCACGGCCGCCTCCGCTGGTATCTGGTTCACACCCCCCATGGAAAAGAGCGCGAGACCTGTGAAAAGGTCCGCCGCATTATCCCGCAAGAGCTTATGAAAGACGCCTTTGTAATGCAAAAGGAGTTCTGGTTTAAGCGGGATGGCGCCTGGTCGCTCCAAACCAAACCTATGTACAAGGAGTACTTCTTCGTCGCCACGCACGATGCCGCCGCGCTCGATAGGGCCCTGGCCCAGTTGAGCTTTGGCTGCCGCATCGCCGGCAGTAGGGAGCGGGCGTACATGCCCATGCCGGACGATGCACAAGACTGGTACCGCAGCGTACTGGACGATGACGGCGTGGTGCGTAACAGCGTTGCCCGCATAGAAGACGGCGTGTTGCACATAGAGCAGGGTCCCTTGGTGGGGCAAGAGGCCCGTGTAAAGAAGATAGACCGTCATAAGCGCTGGTGCCTGGTAGACGTGGGCGAGGGTGACTCCACATTTAGGGAGCTGCTTCCGTTAGACGTGCCCAGCAAAACGTAAGGGAGACGTTGCACTAGCAAATTACTTGATTTTGGATTCATAGATGGGGGGGGGGGGTTCCTGGGGACAGGAACGTAAGTTTTATTGTGGCTGCTAATAAAGAAGTGACAGAGAGCAATGCGCCCGCGGGGGCAGCGCTGATTGGTCAGGCTATGGACCAGCGTGAATGCACCGGTCGATATAAGGCTGTGCAATCCATCATGGACTGGGACAACTCGCGCCTGGCCTACCGTGCCGTCAAGCGCGCGTTCGACATCGTGTTCAGCGGCTGCGTGCTGGCCGTCATTGCCGTGCCGAGTCTGGTGCTTGCCGCGGCCATCCGCATGGAGAGCGAGGGCAGCCCCTTCTACAGCCAGATCCGCGTTGGTCAGACCCGCCCCGACGGCAGCCTGTCAACCTTCCGCATGTGGAAGTTCCGCTCCATGTACAAGGACGCCGACGAGCGCCTCGCCGAGCTCAAGGAGCAAAACGAGATCGCCGGCGCCATGTTCAAGATGAGGGAGGACCCCCGCGTCACCAAGATCGGGAAGTTCATCCGCAAGCACTCCATCGACGAGTTCCCGCAGTTCATTAACGTATTCCTGGGCCAGATGTCCGTCGTGGGTCCGCGCCCGCCGCTGCCTAATGAGGTTGCGGAGTACACCGAGTACGACCTGCAGCGCCTGGCCGTGAAGCCCGGGATAACCGGCTGGTGGCAGGTGACGGACCGCAATTCAACGGGTTTCGACGGAATGGTCCAGCGCGACCTTGAGTACATAGCCAAGCGCGGCGTCATCACGGATCTCAAGATCGTTCTACTCACTGTCGTCGAGGTAATTACGGGAAGCGGGGCGTGCTAGTGTCAGCCGGCAATCGTTATCCAATTCTGAACACGTATGTAAACGCCATCTCGCTTGACGAGACGGTGGATGAAATCGAGAAGATCATCGCGAGGGGCGTACCGACCCAGCATGTCGTAATCAACGCCTCCAAGGTCAACCTGATGGAGGCGGATCCCGAGCTCGCGTCAATCGTCAACGAATGCCCCCTGATCAACGCCGACGGCGCCTCGATCGTCTGGGCGGCGAAAAAGCTGGGGGTTCCTCTCGGGGAACGCGTCACGGGCATCGACCTGTTCCAGAGGCTTGTCGGGCTGGCGTCCGAGAAGGGCTACCGCATCTACCTCTTCGGGGCGAAGGAAGAGGTGGTCACCAAGGTCAAAGCGATTTTCGAGGACAGGTACCCGGGCATCCAGATCGCAGGGTATCGCAACGGCTACTTCACCGAGGCGGACGAGCCCCAGATCGTATCCGATATGGCCGCCTCGGGAGCCGACATGATGTTCGTCGCTTTCTCCTCTCCCAAGAAAGAGTACTGGGTCCACAAGTACATCGACCAGATCGGAATCCCCTTCGTCATGGGCGTCGGCGGCAGCTTCGATGTTGTTGCCGGCGTAACCGACCGAGCTCCGACGTGGATGCAGAAGCACGGCCTGGAGTGGTTCTACCGCTTCATCCAGGAGCCCGGAAGGCTGTGGAAACGCTACATCATCGGCAACCTAAAATTCGTCGCCCTCACGTATAAATACAAGTTCGCTAAGAAAGGTGAATAGCAATGGTTAACGTTATCGGTCTCGGCTACATCGGCCTGCCCACCGCCCTCATGATGGCATCCCACGGCGTGGAGGTCGTGGGCACGGATTACAACGAGGAGCTCGTCGCCACGCTCAACGCCGGCAAGACTACCTTCAAGGAGGAGGGCCTGGACGAGCTGTTCGCCGACGCCCTGAAGTCCGGAATCAAGTTCTCCACCGACTACCAGGTCTGCGACACCTACATCGTCTCGGTCCCCACTCCCTACGACAAGCTAGACAAGAAGATCGACCCCTGCTACGTCGTGGCGGCCTGCAAGACCGTCCTCGAGGTCGCGCCCGAGGGCGCCGTGCTCGTAGTCGAGTCCACCGTCTCGCCCAACACCATCGACCGCTTCGTTCGCCCGCTACTCATAGAGGCCGGCCGCGAGGACGTCAGGCTCGTCCACGCCCCCGAGCGCATCATCCCGGGCAACATGGTCTACGAGCTGCTGCACAACAACCGCACCATCGGCGCCGACGACCCCGAGGTGGGCGAGGCCGTGGCGAAGGTCTACGCCAGCTTCTGCCAGGGCGAGATCTCCGTCACCGACATCCGCACCGCCGAGATGACCAAGGTCGTCGAGAACACCTTCCGCGCGGTGAACATCGCCTTCTCCAACGAGCTCGCCAAGATCTGCCGCATCGGTGGCATGGACGTCGCCGAGGTCATCCGCATCGCCAACAAGCACCCGCGCGTGAACATCCTCAACCCCGGCCCGGGCGTCGGCGGCCACTGCATCCCGGTCGACCCGTGGTTCCTGGTCGGCGACTACCCCGAGACGGCCAACTTCATCCGCCTCGCCCTGCAGACAAACGCCTCCATGCCCGAGTACGTCATGCACCGGGCCCACGAGGTCATGGTCGAGCGCGGCATCACGGACGCCTCGAAGGTCGGCATCTACGGCCTCACCTACAAGGAGAACGTCGACGACGTCCGCGAGTCCCCGACGCTGCAGATGCTCGAGTCCATGTCCGAGCACCTCTGCGCCGGCTCCGTCAAGGTCTACGACCCGTGGGTCGAGCGCGACGAGGTTCCCGGCCAGGTCCACTCTATGGATGAGTTCCTGGACGGACTGGAGATGGTGATCGTGATGGTCGGCCACTCCCAGGTCACGGACAACCCCGGCATCTTCGGCGAGCGCGTCCTTATCGACCCGCGCAACGTCTGCGGCGACGGAGAGAACGTCTACAAGCTGTAAGACCATGTGACTCTTCAGGAGAAATCGTTTTGAAGAAGGTAATGCTCGTCTTCGGCACCCGCCCGGAGGCAATCAAGATGTGCCCGCTCGCCAACGAGCTCAAGGCGCGTACGGATGAGTTCGAGACCGTCGTGACTGTGACCGGCCAGCACCGCGAGATGCTGGACCAGGTTCTGCGCGTCTTCGATGTGACTCCCGACCACGACCTGGCGATCATGAAGCCGGGCCAGACGCTGTTCGACGTGACGTGCGACGTGCTGCTTAAGCTCAAGGCCGTCCTCGAGGACGAGACGCCCGACGTGGTCCTGGTCCACGGCGACACCACGACCAGCTTCGCCGCGGCGCTCGCGTGTTTCTACCTGCAGATCCCCGTGGGGCATGTGGAGGCCGGCCTGCGCACGCACGACATCTACAGCCCCTGGCCGGAGGAGTTCAACCGCCAGGCGGTCGACATCGTGAGCGAGTACTACTTCGCACCCACGGAGGCGAGCAAGCAGAACCTGCTCGGCGAGGGCAAGCTCGAGTCCGGGATCTGGGTCACCGGCAACACCGGCATCGACGCACTGCGCACTACCGTGCGCGAGGGCTACTCCCACCCCGAGCTCGATTGGGCTGAGGGCTCCCGCCTCATCCTCATCACGGCGCATCGCCGCGAGAACTTGGGTGAGCCCATGCACCGCATGTTCCGCGCCATCCGCCGCGTGATGGAGGAGCATCCGGACACAAAGGCGATCTACCCCATCCACATGAACCCGCTCGTCCGCAAGGCGGCACACGAGGAGCTCGACGGCTTCGACCGCCTGCACATCATCGACCCGCTCGAGGTGCTCGATTTCCACAACTTCATGGCCGCGAGCCACCTCATCCTCACCGATTCCGGCGGTATCCAGGAGGAGGCCCCGAGTCTGGGCAAGCCGGTGCTCGTCATGCGCGACACCACGGAGCGCCCCGAGGGCGTGGCGGCCGGCACGCTGAAGCTCGTCGGCACCGAGGAGGACGTGATCTACCGCGAGTTCAGCCGCCTGCTCAGCGATCAGGCCGAGTACGAGGTCATGAGTCATGCGTCGAATCCTTACGGTGACGGACATGCGAGTGAGCGAATTGCGGACGTTATTGGAGGTAAATAGTGAAGCTAAAAAAGAGGTTTACTCTTTCTCTTAAAAACAACCTGCGCTTCATTCCTGATGAGGCATATATGCGTCTCTACTTCAAAGCCAAACTTCATTACGAGCCTGATTTCGAGTGTCCTAAGACATTCAATGAGAAGCTGCAGTGGTACAAGCTTAACTACCATAATCCAGTTTTGACTCAGCTCGCAGATAAATATGGCGTGCGCTCTTTCGTCGAACAACGTATTGGGTCCGAGTATCTTGTGCCACTTTTCGGTGTTTTCAATGCAGCTGAAGAGATCGATCTCGATAAATTGCCGGAGAAGTTTGTGCTTAAATGTACTCACGACTCGCAGAGCACATTTGTTTGCACGGATAAGTCGAATTTTGATTTTGTTGAGGCCAAGAAACGTCTGAATGTTGCCTTGCATAGAAACTGGTATTGGCAGGGCAGGGAGTGGGCTTATCTCGGTATCACGCCTCGCATTGTGGCGGAAGCATTTCTTGATGAACCTGGAAGAGCGACTCCGACTGATTACAAATTCTATTGTTTTGACGGTAAGGCAGCTCTTGTTCAGACGGACGCCGATCGTTTCACTAATCATGAAATGCAGTACTTTTCTACTGAATGGGAGCAGCGTGGCGATATCGACCATGAGGCATCTGAGCATGAGCCTACTGTAAAGCCCGAGAACTACGAACTTATGCTTGAGCTTTCCGAGAAACTCTCTGATGGTTTCCCTCACGTGCGGGTTGACTGGTACAACATTAGCGGTAAACCTTACTTTGGCGAGATGACTTTCTATACCGGAGGCGGATACGATCCCTTCTATGCTCTAGAGGAGCAACCCGATAGACTTGACCGAGAGCTTGGCGATTTGTTTGTTTTGCCAACTGTTTCCCATTTAGAAAAGTACTGCGATTGGTCTTGCCCTTCTTCTAAAAGATCTTTAGGTGCTGATAATGCCTAAAGTGTTGATGATTGGCCCGAGTCTTGATGCTATGGGTGGCATCTCCACGGTTGAAAACAACATTATGAAGTGGTCGAATCGTAACGAAGGTTCAATAGAATTCATTTCGACAACTGCTGAGGGCGGGAAGTTCAAGAAGCTCTCCATTGCCCTTGTGGCTTATATGAAATATCTCAGTAGGCTCAACGCGTGCGATCTCGTACATGTGCATATGGCGTCTCGTGGCAGCTATCGCCGAAAAAAGATCTTCATGAGGGCGGCCTTCTTTCGAAACAAACCCGTTCTTCTCCATCTGCATGGTAGCGAGTTCGGTGTTTGGTTTGACGAAGAATGTAGCGAGGCTGAGAGACACGATATCTCGCATTCCTTTGAATGTTGCTCAAAGGTGGTCGTTCTGTCGGAGGAGTGGAAGGAATTCCTTCTAAAAAGGCACATCTGTTCCTTGGATCGTATCGTGGTGGTGCATAACGCCGTTGACGTTCCTGAGGTTAACGCTATTGATTATTCGTGCAATACGGTTTTGTTCATGGGGCGTCTTGATGCGCGCAAGAGTCCGGATTTACTTTTGCGCGCTGCTAAGCGCGTTCTTAAGACTCATCCCGATGCGCGTTTTGTCTTTGGCGGAGACGGGGATGTGCCAGCATATGAACAACTGGCGGATGAACTTGGAATTGGTGACAGGTGCAGCTTTATAGGCTGGGCTAAAGGTGAAAAAAAAGACGAAGCCTTTCGCAACAGTAGCATGTTCTGCCTTCCTTCAAAGAATGAGGGCATGCCTATGAGCGTGCTTGAGGCAATGTCGTACGGACTTGCTACCATTGCGACTCCTGTCGGGGGTATTCCACAAGTCATTACCGACGGCGTAGACGGAATTATGTTTCCAGTTGATGATGTTGATGCGTTGGCCACTAAGCTCGAGAATCTCATGAGCGATATCTCTTACAAGGAAATGATTGGAATTCAGGGACGAGCTCGCATAAAAGATGCCTTTTCCCTTACGGCGTTTATGAACCGGCTTGGCATGGTTTACGAAGATATTTGCCGGTGAGACTCGCTTTCTTGGACGATATTGGAGACCCGTCAGACTCCGTTTCTTATTTCCAAGTTGCACATTTAGGAGCGTGACGATGGATAAGACTATTCATTACTGCTGGTTCGGAGGCAATCCGCTCTCTGAGACTGCTGTGAGGTCCTTGGCTTCGTGGGAGAAGTTTGCGCCTGGGTTTGAGGTCAAGCAGTGGAATGAGGATAACTTCGACTTCGCATCATGCTCTTGGTCAAGGGGCGCGTATGCGGCGGGCCTCTGGGCATTTGTGTCGGACTACGCTCGCTTTAAGGTCTTGTATGAGCACGGCGGCATCTATATGGATATCGGCAGCGAGCTCATACGAGACATATCGCCTCTCATGGAAAGCATTCCTTTCACTGCAATCGAAGAATCCTCGTTGACTGCCACCACCGGCTTGATTGTTGCTGTTGAGCCTCATGACCCTGTAATTCGCGCATGCGTGGAACGATATGAGTCGATGGAGTTCTCCTGTGATCCTGATTTTCTCGACAAGATCACGGTGAATGAGGTATTCACTGCTGAGCTTCAAAAAATCGGCTTTGAACGCGTGAATAAAGAGCAGCATTTCGGTGGCTGGCTTGCCTTGGACTCCAAAGCGTTCAACCCCGTTTACGGTTTCGGCGGTTATCACATCAAGCGTGAAACCTACAGCATCCATCGCTCTTCGGGAAGCTGGGTTGAGCCCAAATATCGCATCAAGCGGAAGGTTGTGCGTAAGTGTTCCCCTTTCATTGGGCGAAGGCTTTCGCAGATTTTGGGTCGAATTCTCATGGAGCTTAGTGACGGTGGCTTGGTTGTAGGAACTAAGAGAATCTTTGGCGTTGTTCGCGAAAAGATTGCTAGAGGAGAGAGAAGTTAGAGTGGACGTATTCGCTAAAGATACTTATCACTATTTCGGTACGCAAGGCGTAAAGCTCGGCCGGTTATTAGGTGATTTTGGCTACCGCTATGTTTTCTATCTAAGGATGTGTCAGGCAGGGGGTTTGCGAAAACTCCTCTTCACGCTTCCGAGGAACCATCTTTCCAGGAAGTGTGGACTCGAGATTTCGCCATCAACTCAAATTGGTGAAGGCTTCTACATTGGTCACCCTTACGGCATTACTGTAAACGCCGGCGCGAAGTTCGGCCGTAACGTGAACATCCATAAGGGATGCACCATCGGCCAAGAAAACCGTGGCCATAGAAAGGGCGTCCCTACGATTGGTGACCGCGTATATCTCGGTATTAACTCGACGGTTGCAGGTAATGTGACCATTGGAAACGATGTCTTTATTGCCTCCAATACCTTTGTTAACCAGGATATTCCCGATCATTCGATAGTCATTGGCAACCCGTGCAAGATTATCGAAACCGATAACGCTACTGAAGGTTACATCATCAATTTGGTTTAACGAGCTTGCGAATAGTTAGGCGGTAAGATATTGAAACGCATAGGCATCCTCACATTTTCGAATACCGTAAATTATGGTGCTTCGCTACAAGCATGTGCTCTGCGCAGGACCGTGATGTCGTTGGGCTGCGACTGCGAAGTGCTCAATTACAGCAATAAGGAACTCGATGATCGAGAGTTGGGTACGTGCTTCTCGTTCAATCCTTCGGATGCCGTTCGCTATTTCCTTCGCAGGGGTTTTGAGCGCCAGAGGCTTAATTCGTTCAGTCGATTTGCTAAGCGCAATCTAAGCCCTACGGGAAAGCTGGATAAGCAAGCTCTTATTGATAGAGCCAAGAGCCTCGACTGCGTCCTCATTGGCAGCGATCAGGTTTTCAATCCTCGGGTTAATGGGCATGACCCAGTCTTCTTGGGTGAAGGCATCGCTGAAGTTACAAAGGTCGCGTCTTATGCTGCCAGTCTGGGAGATGCGACGGCGGAATCCATTTTGGCATGCGATGAAGGCGCGGCCGACAGGCTGGCAAAGTTCACTGGTCTTTCCGTTAGGGAACCGAGCTCTATGGAGGTCCTTAGCGAGATGGGGCTCGAATCTGTATTTATGCCTGATCCGACCCTGCTTCTTACGGGCGATGACTGGTCGGCGTTAGCCTCAGATGACGGCTTGGATACGATACCTCAATCCTATGTTCTGCTTTATACGCTTAACTCTGAGCAAAAACTCGTGGATCGAGCTAGGAAGATCGCCAGCGAGCTCGGCGTTCCTGTCGTCTGCATTCATTACAACACGAAGAAATTCCCCGGCATGATTAACGTGAGGGGTATCGGTCCGGCTGCTTTCTTGAAGCTTGTTAGTGAGGCGTCGTTTGTTTGCACGGACTCCTTCCACGGCGCCTGCTTCTCCATGAATTTCAATAAGTCGTTTGTCGTTAAAACGTCGGACTCCGCCGTTCAGAGTAACGTCAGGATTACAGACCTGCTCGCACGTTATGGAATTGAGGGTTGTCTGTATCGAGACGAGGTCGTTACTTCGGCTGTTGACTATGGTCATGCAAACCAGACCCTCTCACATGACCGTGATACAGCGCGTGCCTTTATCGCTCGCTGCATTGGATTGTAGGTGTCGTTTCTGGCTTATGTTTGCAAAGAATACTTTTTGGAACTTGGTCTACCAGTTGACCGCTATCGTTGCCGGCTTCCTCGTCCCAAGGGCGATTATTGGCGTATATGGATCCGAGGTTAACGGTCTGGTGACCTCTCTAACTCAGTTTATTGGTTATTTCGCACTTGTCGAAGCTGGTATTTCTGGTGCGGCGACCTTCGCTCTATATAAGCCTATTGCTAAGGGCGACTGGGATGGGATTAACGTCGTGGCTTCGGCCTCGAAGGTCTTTTATCAGAAGTCGGGCATGTTGTTTCTTGTCTTGCTGGTTGGCCTTTCGGTCGTTTATCCCATATTTGTCTCGGTAGGTTCGCTTGCGCCTTGGGAGATCATGGTGCTTACCTTCCTGTTGGGTGCCAAGATCGTCGTGGATTTCTTTTCCCTCGCCAAGTACCAAGTTTTCCTTACCGCCGATCAAAAGAACTGGCTCATTCAACTCGCATCGACGGTCTTCACGCTGGTTAACACGGCCGTCATTTTCTTGTTTGCCTATCTCCATGCTCCTGTTGTCGCTGTCTATGCGTTGGCTCTCTCTGCGGTTTTTGCGCGCAGCCTGATTCTCGCTCTGTATACACGCCGCCATTATCCGAAGCTCAATTGCAAGGTTGATTACGGTGACTATCAGCTACCCCAGAGATGGGATGCGTTGTTTCTCCAAATCTTGGGAGCCGTTCAGTCGGGCGCGCCCGTTATTTTGGCGACCTTCCTCTGTGGGAGCATGAGTGAAGTTAGCGTTCTTGCTGTTTACATGCTCGTATCTACGGGGCTACAGATGATTCCGAATGTCCTTGGTACAGGGCTTCAGGCGCTCTTTGGTCGACAGATTGCTGAGGGAGACTACGAGGGTCTTCGGTCTTCCTATAAGCCATATCGAGCGCTTGTGTACGCAGTCTCCGCTGTGGCATGCGGATGTGCTTTTTCATTGATTATGCCGTTTGTTGATTTGTATGCAGGCGGGTTTCACGATGCAAATTACCACAATGTCCTGCTCGGTTTCCTCGTCGTCCTAAATGTTTTTCTCTATCATGGCAAGTCGTCCCAGGGCCTACTTGTAATTGCTGCTGGCATGTACCGTGAGACTAGGGCGCAGACCTGCTTGCAGGCTGCAATCATTATCGTCTTGGGTATCCCACTCACAATGCGTTTTGGGGTCGTCGGCACAATTGCTGCGTCCTGCGTATCCAATCTATACCGCGTGATTGACCTTTTGCTCTACGAGCCTCGTAAAATCTCGAAGGACTCTCTTTCGAGTTCGTTTTGGTCGTTTGGCGTGTATGTATTACAGACCGTTCTTGTGGCCATGCCTGGCTATTTACTGTCTTGCTTCGCTGGAAGTTGGACAGGATGGATTGCGGTCGCCATCGGTCTTGTCATTTGGGGCGCAGTCGCCGCATGCGCGACGCTCTATTTCTTCGACAGGCCTAGCTATAGTTCGATTATTGGTCGTTTTATGAGGATTAAATAGGATGAATTATTTCAGCGCGTCTAGGGCCGGTGTTGAGTCTTGCTCTGAGTTAGAGCGACGCTTTTCCCTAAATGATGGGTCCATGGTGTTCATTCCACTGCTCTTTTACGCCTTTTTCTGCCAATCGCTCGCTGCTTCTGCGCTTGCACTCGATGTCTGCCTCCTGCTATCTGCTACGGCGTTTCTCCTGCATTTTGTGACTAACAGAAGATTTGCTTGCAAAAGATTTGGCCTTGAGCTGGTTTGGGCACCTTTCTTTGTGCTGTTCTTTATTCATAGTTTGATATACGGTGTGGCTAATTTAACCCTGCTCGTAGTTTATACGCTTCTATTTCTGTGCATGTATGTTGCGGCAGGCGAGCGATCCTGGGTCACTTCATGCCTTAGGGTTCTTGTCGCCTTTGCAGCATTTCATGCGTTCTGCACCATCGTCTTCTGGCTAGTCCCCGCACTTTATCTGCCAGTTAAATCTGCCTTCTTTTCAGGTAGCTATATGGCTAGGGACTATCGCTCTGGCTTCACGGCGCACTACAGCACTAATTCGATTTATTTGAGTTTGGGTCTCGTCTCTTGGGCCTGTGGTCTTGCTGGTAGCAGGGAAAAGGTTCGGATTAAAGATTTGATGCTGAGCCTGATGCTCTTGCTTGCACTTTTTCTGACTACTAAGCGGGGTCCTTTGGTTGCATCCGTTGCTGCTATCGTCATCTCGTATCTGTTCGTAAATAGAAAGAAGCTTACCGGGACGATGCTCAAGACCTTGGTTGTTGCTGCAATCGCTGTAATAGCTGTCGGCGTTCTTGCTACGTTTGTTCCCGCTGTTCAGGCGACTCTTGAGAGGTTTATTGAGCTTTCAGATGATGAAACGGGCAATGGCAGAAGCTATTTGTACGATTGCGCTTGGAGTATGTTTTATGCAAAACCCTTACTTGGTTGTGGTTGGGGGACTTATTCCAAGTATGTTGCCACTACCTCCCTTGGTGCAATGTACAGCAATCTTGGCTTTTCGTCGATGAGTGCTCACAACGTATACCTTCAGTTGCTTGCCGAGACGGGTGTGATTGGCCTTGCGGCTTTTGTTGTGCCCGCGTTTCTCTCCATCCTTGCAGCCATGCATCGATCTGAATCTCTTTTAGAGGAAGGTCCTTATGGGGACTCCTTTTGCTTGTGGGCCTGTTTGGGTGTTCAGATTTTCTTTCTAATTTATTGCTTTTCAGGCAACCCTTTATACGATCCGCAGTGCTACATACCGTATTTCATTTCATGTGTGGCGGCGTTTGCTATTTGCGGCTCAGACAAGATGATTCTTAACAATAGGGAGGGATTCCATGGATATCTGCAAAGATAGTCAACGCTGTACCGGGTGCTCTGCGTGTCTGTCTGTGTGTCCTCGATCGGCGATTCAGATTGTAGAAGACTCTCATGGGTTTTACCGTCCGAAGATTGACGAATCAAAATGTGTTGAGTGCGGTTTGTGCCAGAGGGTATGTCCGGCTAATGGTTTGACGAGCGACGATCTGAAGATGAACTCTCGTCGGGTATTGGCTTATCAGGCTGACGACGCCGAACGCGCAAAAAGTTCCTCGGGTGCCGCGTTTTGGACCTTGGCTACTTACGTCCTAAATAATGGCGGCGTCGTTTACGGCGCTTGCTTCGATGAAGATTTCCGCGTTGTTCAGCGGCGTTGTGCCTCTGTTGACGACGCGCAATCTTGTCGAGGCTCAAAATACTCACAGGGCTTCGTTGGCTCTTCATATGTCGAAGCATATAACGACTTGAAACAAGGTCTTGACGTGCTCTACAGCGGAACCCCATGCCAAATTGCGGGTCTTAGGAGTTTTCTATCTAAGAAAAACTATTCCGGACAGTTGGTTACCTGCGATTTAATCTGCCATGGCACACCTAGTAATCGTATGTTCCGCGAATACATTTCCTTTTTGGAAAAAAAGTCCGGAAAGAAGGTCATCAAATATTTTCATCGCCCCAAGGACAGAGGTTGGGGAGTCCATGTCGAGAAGGCTCTCTTGGACGACGGCACTGCTCTCTATGACACGATTGAATCTAATACTTGGCGAGATGTGTTCTATAGCAATAACGCTTTAAATTCCAGCTGTTATAACTGCGCCTATACCGACGTCAACAGGGTTTCCGACTTTACTCTTGCTGATTTTCTTGGCGTCGATCGAGTTCGCAAAGGTTTTAATGATCATAAGGGACTTTCTGTTGTTATGGTTAATAGTGAGCTAGCCGAGCGTATTGTCGCATCTGGTGTATTTGAGCCCGGCGTAACAGATATATCTCTTGAAGAGGTGCTGCCCGGTAATCCGATGCTGGAGAGGTCGTCCTCTCCGCAGGGTAACGTTGATGGTTTCTGGAAGGCTTATGAGCATAAGGGGTTCGAGGGCACTGCTCGGTTTGTTGGCGCCTACGGCTTCGTGAAATCTCTCAAGACTCTTGTGAAACAGCTTATTAAAAGGAAATAGTTACTAGGGGCGTTTCTCTTGAATTTAATGGACTTTGTTGAGCATGTGGCGACCTGGATTTATGTCCGGGGTAAGTTGGCGTTTCTTGCAGGGAGATTCCCTGGCCAGATAACCATGACGAAGGCTTTCAGGCGACCGTTTTATTGTCGCGTATCGGATAAAGGCGTTATTAGCGTCGGTGAACGAACGTCTTTCAATTACGGTTGCGTCCTGATTGCTCATGAACGAATTGAGATTGGTAGAGGCTGCCTATTTGGTCCAAACGTCCATGTGTATGACTTCGACCACGGTATGTCGCAGGATGGGATCATGTATCGGGACCAGCCGACTACGACAGCGCCCGTGCATATTGGCGACAACGTCTGGCTTGGCGCGAATGTCGTGGTGCTTAAAGGTGTAGCCATTGGCGATAATGCGGTCATCGCTGCGAATAGTGTTGTTTCTAAAGATGTACCCGCGAATATGCTATTTCACGAAAAACGGGATCTAGTTTACAGAGAGCTTCGATAGGTTGCTGGATTGGCTTTCAATTCACGATGTACGCTGATCCGATAAAGCAGTATTGATAATGGCTTAATTGGATTAAAGCGTGCTTGCATTAGGGGTATCGGCTTGGGTCGATACCCCTTTTTAACCGGTTTGAAACCGCATCACTGGTAACGTCAAGTTTTTTGGAAATTGACAACCACATGACGGATCACGGTCCGCGCTCTGTCATGTGGTCTCTGGCGGCTAAGCAGCGAATCACAGACGAATGGGATACGTGCCGAATTTGCGAACATCGTAACGGTCGACGAGGAACTGCTGTGCAAGGAAATGAAGACTCCTCCGAGGAAGACCATCGAGGAGGCGCCCAGCGCGCTGCTCGATGAGGAAGCTAATGGGGGATGGTGCTGTCGGTTGCGCTGGTCGCGCTGACGGGGGCGGCGTTGTTGTCTCTTTTGACATCTACTGCGGAATCACTTGAGTCGGTGGTGTTTGAGCTTGTGGTCCCTTCGGCCTTGTCAGTATCGCTTATTGCTGTCTTAGTTTGTGCCTGTTGCGCGGCTGTTGCTTGAGCCGCATGGCTTCTGCGATGACCGCCATGGGTATTGGTGCGCTTGCCATGGACATGCGCGCGATTGCACATGGTGGGCGATGGGGGCGTAGCGGAGCCTCTCTGGGAGCAGGCGATAGGGTCCAAAAGAAGCACCGGGCTAGCATGCCGCGCATATTTTGTTGGGGTTTTCGGAAACACCAGTAAACATCAGCGAGCTTTCTGTGTTAGCGATGGAATAATTTAGCCAAATATAGTCGGCCGAGATTGACCAATCCCGGCCGACCCATTTTAGCCAGCACGCCCGCATCTATGACTTTCCTATCGCATTCCTACATCCCCTCGGGCTGGATCCCCCTCACCTTCACCGCATGGGGGACGGCATCCACCGAGCAGGTGTCGAGCCCCTGCCGCGGTTCAGCTGCTGCTCGACGTCATCTCGACCTTCGACTCGGCAGATAGATAGTCTTTGTTTCCAGCGGTCTTCCGGTCTATTTGATTCATCGCATACGCAACAATCCCATTCTGAATTCCCGAGATGCTCGGCGGGAAAGACTGATTATCGGCATCAATGGAAAATCTTTCTTCCCTGGTATCCAGTTGCTGCTGAATGCGGTCGGCATACTTCTCGGCCCATTCATCGGCCTTGCCGTTTCGCACAAAGTAATTGTTGGATAGGTCGGTTGAGCGGTAGGCGTAGTCGCCCTTTTGGTAGTTTGCCGTGTGGTCGGAGTGGGCGATTGCCATGAGCTCGTCGGTCAGGCCAAAGTACAGATGGCGCTGGTCCAGGTCCCCGTACCAGTTGTCGCTGGTGTCGTCCCAGGTTAGGTCCATCTGGCACCATTTGCCGTCGATCTTTACGGCGTTCCAGGTGTGGCCGTTGCCGGTGATGCGGCCGTTGGCGATGCCCGCGGCGTTAAGGAGCTTGGAGTAGATGCGCTGGTAGCTCTCGCAGGTGCCCTGGTGGCGCGTGAGGCCGCTTTCGGCCGAGCACCAGTTGAGGCTGTGGTCGTACTCCAGCTGGTCAAGCGTCCAGTCGTGGAGCCACAGCGCCATGTCGTATTCCGAGCCGTCTGTCTCTTGCCTGCACAGGTCCACGGCACCGTTGACGATCTGCGTGACGCTTGGGCGGGCGGCATCGTTTACGGTCACCTCCGCCGTGGTGCGCAGGTAGTAGATCCCCTTGTCGTTTTGGGGGTCGTTTCTGTCGTTGTCCATAAAGTAGAAGTGGATGCGGTACGCGCCCGATGCCGTGAAGTCAAAGGTAAAGTCGTGGCCCGCGCTGCCCAGGCTATAGTAGCTGGCCCATGCCGGGCGCGACGGGTCGCAGACGCTTTCCTGGCTGTCGCCGTCCCAGTAGGTGGGCACGTCCATGCGCGCCTTGGCCTGGGACGAACCGTTGGTCTGGGTTACGTGGAAGTTCGTCGCGGTGCCCGCGGGGGCGTCGTTCCACGAGACGGTGAAGGTGACACCGTTTTGGGTTGCCGTGGCGGAGTGGTCGTAGGTGGTTTGTGACGTGGCAGAGATTGCGGCGGGCGTGGGGGTGGCTTGGGCGCGGAGGGATGGGGTGGGGGTGTTTGTTGCGGCGGCGGTGCCGTCGGCGCTTTCCGTGTTGACTGCGCTGGTGCCGGTGGATGTTGCGGTGCTGTCCTCTGCGGTATCTGCTGTCGCGTTTGCGTTGGTGCCGTCTTCGGCCTTGCCTGCGCCGCTGCTCGTAGCGTCGGCTTGCGCCTGCTGCACTGCGGCTGCCTGAGGCTGGATGGCTTCCGCGATGGCTGCCATAGGCAACGTCGCGCTGACCATGGACGTGCACGCGATCGCGCAGAGCAGGTAGTAAAGGGGTCGTTTCATAGCGGAGCCTCTCGGTGAGCAGCCAATAGGGTCCGAAGGCAGCTCCAGGCCAGCACTCCGCACATGTTTTGTTGGGGATTATTTTACGGGAACCCCAATCAACATCAGCGAACTTTCTGGGGAATGTTGGGGAGGGGGAGGAGTTGGTCCTCTGCCTCGCTGTGCGCTGATGTCTTCGCCCTCGGCGATGCGCCCGTCGGCGAGGAGTGCGAAGCGGCCATGCTGAACAATGCCACTCCACCTGTCTGTGCATCCAAACTTCTAGATTATGCATATCGGGATTTTCACGGTGTTGTCGGCGATTTTGTCTCGCGGACCGTGTGCATGCATTAGATGAGGAGGCGCTTGTATCCGTAGAGACGCATCGGCATTTTCGATGCGACCGCCGTCAAGACAATTGGGTGTGCATCAAGGCGCTGTTAACTGCATGAGCCGATTTCTTATAACCTGTTTAAGCAAAGCAAGAATGGGGAATAAAGCTTGGTGCCCATCGCGAACTGGCGATGGGGTACGCTACTGCCGTCAATATCGCAAACGACGAAATTCCGACGTTCGCAACATTGACACCAGCGTTGCCTGCTGCTAGCTGGATAAGAGCCTCGATGGTCATAAGTACCAATTCCTCGCTTTCGTCTAGTATCGCATAGGCAAGCATTGTTTTAGGTGGCCGCGAAAGCGTTGGTTGCACTTGCTGCGCCTTTGATTAGCCTGTCCGGGGAGGGTTAGCCGCCGCTTGTTGATCCGGACAGGTTGATTTATTTGGGGGTATTTTGGTCGAGTTCGATATCACTCGTATTCCTCGATATAGTTCCAAAAGTTCATATGCCCATTTCGATCATAGGGTCTCTTTTGCCGAAGTTCAGGCCAAGATTTTAGATTCAGAGTACGTTTCCAATCACGCGTTCTACCCTTTAATTTCCAACGAGATCATTACTGTTCGGTATCGTGGAGGCAAGCGAAGCTGCAAGGTTCGTAATATCGCTTATGCCTCGCATTTCGATCACCGCGTCTTCCAGTACTACTCTTATCTGTGGTCGGACTTATATAACAAGAAGGCTATTGCCGAAGAGTTTGATGAGGTTGCCGTAGCGTACCGCTCTTCGCTTTCATCAGACGGCGCCGTAACTGCTGGTAGCAATATTTCCTCAGCTAAAAAGGCATTCGACTATATGCGTGTGCAAGATTCGGCTTTTGTGCTTACGGGTGATTTCGAGAGCTTCTTCGACAACTTAAACCATGTCCATCTAATGGCGTCGTTGCGTTCGTTGTTTCCCAGTGGACGCTTGCCGGACGATCACTATCAAGTCATTAAAAATATCCTCCGCTATTCGTGCTGGCCTATTGGTGATTTGGCTGCTCGACATGAATTGCCATGGCCAGTAATCGATCCTGCTCGGGAGAAAACGATTAGTGATGCGGCTATCGATCTTCGGTTCAAGTCTATTCGCGAACTTAACAAGCTGGATGTTATCTTGCCAAAGTCTGAGTTTCTTGCAAACAAAAGTAAAGTCATCACCAGGCCGTGGCGGCGAACGGGTATTGATCTCGGCATTCCTCAGGGTCTTGCTGCAAGTGGAGTGCTCGCTAACATCTATATGGCCGATATCGATATGAAAGTCAGGCTTGCCGTTGAACGGGTTGGTGGCTTGTATCTTCGTTATTGCGATGACTTTATTGTTGCCGTTCCAAAATCTGGCTTTGATGCACTTGTAGAGGCAATCAATCTAATGACCGATGTTGATTCCGTTAAACTGCAGCCTGAGAAAACCAAAGCGTTCCGGGTTGATAGCAGCGGGGTTGCTCAGCTTGATTTTGAAAGCGTTCGTACGGGTAAGGTCCTTTCGTACTCCGGTGCACATCCGGCACAGAAAGTTAGCTTCTTGGGGTTTGACTTTGACGGGCGCGTTGTAAGACTTCGACAGTCTACGGTTGGAAGGTACCATAAGCGTCTCCGTGAGGCAGCCAGTGCGATTGCGCGTTCTAATCAGGGGGAGGGAAGGCACGCATCAAAAAAGCGCGTCTCCGCTCTATATCAACATTATTCACCACTCGGTATTAAGGGAAGAAGGCTATGCTCCTCGGGTGATGCTGACCCTTCTGCATTTTCTCGCTATGGGAACTTTCTTTCCTACGTAGCGAGAGCCCAAAAGGCGTTTCCAAATGATCCGATTGCCCCCGACGAGGCTAAGATTTATAGGAAGATTAAACGCTTGAGTGCTCGGTAGACGATAGTTTTAACGCCAGATCATTCATAGCCATAAATACTTAATCGATATCGGCCAATTCCGATCACTAGGTAATAATTGATGTGCCCTCACGTCGTCGTGGCACGATGTCTCTGAAACTCGTGCCGAACATAAGAATGATATGACAAGAACGGTAGTGTCGCGAAAGTTGGTGTAATGGACTCCTTGGCCCCTGTGTCCAGGATCCGGAATCTATCGATATCCTAGGCCGACTCCACTCTGTCGGCAAGCTCAAGGCTGGATTCGACCATCTTCCCGGCAGTCTTTTCCAGCTCGGCCCAGTCATGACAGCACGATGCTCCCCTTCGCAGCGCCGCGTCGTGCAACTCGGCCATCTTCCTCTCCGAGAAGTAGCGCGAGGTTGCCATGGAAACGGCCAGGATAACCCCGAAAGCGGCCTGAACGCGCCATGGTGCGCGTATTCTAGGCGAAGGCACGGACCCTTCCGAGCCAGGACGGGCCGCTCGCTCGGCCAACTTTGGCGTACCCTGCTGGAACGGCTTCCGTCAACATCCGTAAAACTACCGCAAAGAGGAGGCCACAGTGATAGATAAGAGGCTTATTGAAGCCGTTCCCGGAGCCGAGAGACTTAAATCCGCAATGATTACCCCAGAATTGTTTGTTAAGGACCTCATGCTAGACTATTCTGGGCGTCCGTTATATACATACGAGGAATGGACGCGCGAGCTCATCAACCACTCTAACGCTTTCAAGGAACTGACCAGAGGTGCGGAGTTTCATGCGCCCGTATCCGAGGCAAATGGGGAGTGTGATGCGGTATCAGACGCGTATCAGTTAGATTTCAAGCTCATCTTCGGAAAATCCATGATGCGCGCCGTAAGTCTCACTTCGTCAAGGCGAGTTTCAGACCGCGGAATAACTTTAGAACAACTTTGCAGAAGTCATGTAAAAGAACAGAGAGGCTTACGCCTGCATGCAATTCTCAGGGATTACAGCCTCGCCAAGCTTGACGAGCTTCTAAAAACTGAGAGTAATAAACAATTGAGCGAAGAAGACCGTGAGGCCCGAGGACTTCTTCGCTCAATCAGTCATTCGAAAAACTTGCTGCTAATTTATCCTTGCCGCTTTGAAGGCATCGACAGACTGCCTGAACTTGAGGAAACCGCCAACGCCGCACTTTACTATGACTTCCGGAACGTGCTCGACGTCCGACGGATACACCATCCCGGCAAGGACACCTTCCTTTCATATTTTTGCGACGACCGCATGGTTGTCACAAGAGCGAGCGGGCACGGCCTATCCAAGTTCGACGATATCATGGTCGCAAAAAGCAGAACATACATGGATATTATGCGTATGCGTGATCCCGGAGAGTATCAAAGGCTGCTCAAACTTGTTTAACCGACCGCAAGGGCTAGTTTTGTGGACATCAACCCAAGATGGGACCTGCCAAGAGGACCGGACGCCGCTGCGTTCGGACTCGTTTTTCTGCATTCAAAAGCAACGCTGAGCTCGACCTCACGGCTTGCGCCTGCTGCTCGGCGGCCTTCTGAGGCTGAACCCCCTCTGCAATGGCTGCCATAGGCATCGTCGCGTTGACCATGGACGTGCACGCGGTCGCACAGAGCGGGTGGTAAAGGGGGCGTTTCATAGCGGAGCCTCTCGGTGTGCAGCCAATAGGGTCCGAAGGCAGTTTCAGGCCGGCACTCCGCACATTTTTTGTTGGGGTTTTACGGGAACCCCAGTCAACATCAGCGACCTTTCTGGGGTATGTTGGTTGATCCGGGGTGCGCAAAACAACAGTTTCAAATATTGTTGCTTCCTGTTCAATTCTGTCTATCTACAATTAATCGCAAGCGTATGACCTGAGGAGATTGTTTACAGGTGGAATCGGTCACTATTCATTGGATTGTCTTTTATGTCTTTATCGGTTTGTCGAGCGTTCAGCTTGTCCGCTTTGCTGGGCCCTTGGCGATCGGAGGGCAATACACCGTCGAAGAACTGTATCCCTCCGATGAGTCGGGCAGGCTGAACGTTGCCTACCGAATTCTCGCTCCAACAATTTGTTGCCAGCTCCCGGTGTTTATTATGGCTGCGATTTGCGATGCGTTTTCAGTTCCAGGTCCTTCGCTGCGATACATGCCTACCCTTTTCTATTGGTTGTTTCTTGGGGTAATCAAGCATGCAAGGGGTAAATTGCGGTACCGGACTCTTCCTTTCTCATTCGAGGCGTTCATGTCTCTTTTGCTGTCCGTCGCATTCGATCACTTTGTTATCGATGGCTATCTCGGAGGCCAGGGGCTAGATGTGCTTGATACTTCGAGTATTGCCTTTGAGTTTGAGCTGGCATTATTTGGTGTTGTGACCTTTTGGATTTTAACCTTTTTTAAGCGTTATCAAATTAAGTTTAGCCGTGTGTACTCAAATGCCGCTCCATCATATGTCGTTCCTTCGGACTCCGTATTTGGTTACTCTTCAATCGATACGGGTGAGGCCAGGCTCTTCTCATACGAGCGCGAATATGGCGATCTCTTACCTCAGCGATTTTCAAGTGATCTTCTGTTGAGAAGTGTTTTCTTTGCAATTATGGCGATTGAGGACGGGAATCGGCCCGAGTTTATCCGAACGATCGAGCGCATGGCAGCTCATTTCCATTTGGCAAAAACCACTGGAATAATGCAGCAGACGAGCGATGCTCCTTTGTCTGATATGGATAGCGTTAAACTCGCAATTCCCTATATTGAGCGCATGTGGGACCAGTTTCTTGTTGAATTCGCCCGTTCTGCCGAAGGGGCAGGGGGAGACGCCCTACGAATCTTCAAGTGTTACTACACCTACGATTACTGTATGTTGTCGCGGACTATCCGCAATCATTTTGCGCCGTTTTACGGGGACTATTGTGGAACGAGATTACTTAATGCTAATCGCGTATTTTGCGATGTTCTTGAATTTGAGGAAAGGCAGCGCTACGGATTGCTTCCAAAGACGGTTTCTGCGACTGGATCGATATGCGCCACTGAGCTTGGATGGCTTTCTGGGGAGTACTGTTATTGGGCCGATTACAATACGGTTGTATCCTGCCTGAATGAAAATGATGGCAATGGCGTTAAACTGGTCAGCAAAAATGATGTGAATAAAACCCAGATAACCGAGACGACCTTAAGGCTTAAGGAGCAAGGTGTTTCCGTTCTTGAGGCCAAGTATGTGCCCGGCGCTTCGGCGACCATCGTGTGCATCGGCGATTCCTCGAAGATTTCGAGTACTGTCGGTAGTGACTGGATGGTTGTTAGCTAGGTGAATCATCTTTGCCTTTCCGCATATTGATTGCGCATTCTCGTGCACGGACGCGAAAATGCTTTGCATTAGTTTCAACGCGAAGAGTATTTGCTACATGATTAACTTTTTTGGATGCGCAATTACTGCGCATCTAGGTTAACATCCAGTTAGTGATGCAGTTGTCGTGGGCTCTACGTGAGGCGATGACAAAGGAGGGTCGTTGTTTGGTTGTTATCGGCAACGGCCCTTTGATTTTAGGAGTTACTTTGGCGATGGAATTTTAGACTTTCGCTCAACTTATCGAACTCCTAGAGAGTCATGGCGTTCTAACTGATGCCGCTGCGCTAGATTGCCTGAGGCGCGAAATGAATATTTGCTCGTCGGAACACTGCTGAATATTGGGTCACCTGTGCGGTTCGAATTTTCAATTGTCGAGCAGCTTTGTCTCCGATGAAGTCTTGCAATTCTAGTAAAATCCAAACATATGTTCTATACTTATGGAAGTAGCTTGTTTGGAGGCGCTAGATGGAAGTCGGAAGAGATGACATTGTAGAAAGCGTTGTACGTTTGATAAATGGGGTGGGGCGTAGCCCATATTTATTCGTCGGCTCGGGCTTTTCCCGTAGATACATGGGTACCGACGATTGGGTTGGTTTGTTAAGGCACCCCTGTTCCCGTCTTTCCGATGATCCCTTTCGGCTTGACTCGTACCTGGCACGTTGTCCAGATGAGTCTGACAATAGCGCATTGCCCTCTGCCGCGACGATGCTTGATAAGGATATGCGCATAGCTGTTCTTGAGGACCCTCGCTTCGCTTCTTTTAGAAACGATCATGTAGAGGACATTCGTCAGCGTAAATCTATTTTAAAGATCATGGCGGCCGAGAGGTTATCCTCGTTCAAACCTGAATATATGACGCATGAGCTTGATATCTTGAGAGAGGTTGGCAGGCGGCGTATCTCTGGAGTTATAACAACCAACTATGACTGTCTCCTGGAGTCGCTATTTCCCGAGTTTAAAGTTTTTGTTGGCCAAGACGATCTCGTCTTTCACAGAACTTTTGAAATGGGTGAAATCTATAAGATCCACGGTTCTATGGATAATCCTGAATCTATGGTTCTTGAGGAGGCAGATTACGCAAAACTCGCCGAAACACAGGATTACTTGGCTGCCAAGTTGTTAACTATTTTTATGGAATACCCAATTATTTTTATCGGTTATTCCCTTAACGACCCCGATATCCAAGCTATCCTCATGTCGATTTCGCGCTGCCTCGGTTCTAACAATCTTGCGTTGCTTAGAAAGCGCTTTATCTTCCTTACTAGGGGAGAAAACGCAACCTCAACTCATTCGTTTACCTTTCCAGGTATTGGCGAGATAAGCATGACCGAGATTAGGACGAACGATTTTGGTGCAGTGTATGAAGCAATTGGACAATCCAAATGCTCCTTCTCGCCCAGGATCATTCGTGAGCTTCGCAGGAGCATCTACGCCTTGGCTGATGAGGGCGATCCGAATGACTCTCTGGTAGTTGAAGCGAGTTTTAGCGACCTCGAGAGACTTCCGGAGGGACAGCATCTTGTGCTGGGTATCGGTGTTGCGAATGCTTCTTTAGGGCACGGGCATATGGTCAAAGCCGAACTTCTATATCGTGATGTTGTGTTTGATGACGAACATGTTGCTCCTAAGCTTGCCGTCGAGGAATACCTTCCTTCGCTGCTTGCTTCTAACTCGGGTGGTTTGCCCATGTATAAGTATTTAAGCGCGTATTCAGGGGAAGTTCTTAATCCAAGGATGCTAAAGGAAATAGATGAGAAGAAGGATTTAGATGCTTTTCTAAACAACAGCCTACGAAAGGCAAAAGGTAGCTATCATCATTCGGGAATTAGACACTCGGTTCAGTCTGTTATAGCTAACGAAGGCTTTGAGGAAGCATTTAAAAAGCTTGTGCTACTTGAAGAAGATGAGATCGATCTAAATAAGTTGCTTGAATATCTGAGGGCGTTCATCACGGACGATCGCAAGATAATCCACGGTAATAGCGAGCTGAAACGGCTTATTAGAATGTATGATTTCCTTAAGTACAAGAAGGCCTTCGACATATCGGCTACTAGTGAGTAATCCCACCTAGCGTCTATGAAGAAGGCCATCTTTGTAAACTATGGCATCTGAGCGTATAGTGCGAACACCACGTGCAAATGCATACTTAATATAACGCTTTCTGCTTGAAATCACAATGGTGTCTGTTTCGACCCGCCAATCAAGGGAAGATAGTGTAGAGTATCTTCCTGCAATACAAAAGCTCTTTGGGAGCTTTAAGGGTGACGCTTTCAAATTGAGAGTGTTGCCCTTTTTTCATGTATGCAATGTGTGACGTACTAGCCAAGCACCATCCCGGCAATGGAATGATCGAGCATGGGCGGCTTCTACTGGTTGACGTGATCGTGGTCAAACAAGTGATATCGATTAGAATTAAATCAATTGCGCTGGAAGCCTTCGGGCGACACCTGAAGAGGGTTGATGCGTCGGTCCTCTTTTTTTGTTTGGATGTAAGATTCGGCCAGGCAAAACAAGGATCTCATTTGGGGAGAACAAATATCCGGCGGTTTTCCGCTTCGGGACGCGCGGTTTAAGGGTGCTTTTCGGAAGTGCGGGGAAAAATCGGAAACCTCCGAGCATAAACCGAATTTCGGCAACAAAACCGCAGGTCGCGGAAGGCTAAAACAGGGGTCTGGTCTGTCGATCTCGGTTTTTCACCGCACTTCCGGAAACGCCCGACGGAAGCATGCGGCAAATTTTGGAACCCTCGAGCACATCGTCCTTTTCATGAAAAGAACCCGCAGGTAGAAGCGTTGCCACTATCCAGTGTGGTTGACGTGTCTAGAATATGCCGCACACTTCCGGATTTTGCATAAGCTCGACTGGTTTGTTTATCGATTGGGGCAGAGGAATCTTGTCTGGACCTCGTTATATGTATTTAAATGGATGAACTTAACCTATAAGTTAAGTTCATCTAGAAATGGGAGGTGCCCTTTGGCAGAAGGATATGATCTTGTCGAATATAGAGACCTCAAGGGTCGACCGTTTTGGGAATTGACGGCTTCTCCCGACAACTCTCAATTCCAGAAAATGTTGTCAGACCCTAAGCGGAAATTAACCGCTCGAACAATGATCGGCCAGAATAGCACGTCAACTTCTGGAATCTGAGCCTTGACTTTTATACTTGGCTTTCGAAACGGAGAACACAATGAATAAAGTAGATTTATCTGATTTTTACGCCGATACAGAAACCAGCGAAACACGCGCTTATGAACACGCGCTAGATATCGAGTTTATTGTTCATCGCGAGATGAAGCGTCTGGGTTTAAGCAAAAGCGATTTGGCAAAGCGTATGGGCGTGAGCCTTCAGTCGCTTTCGAAGCTGTTGAATTCTCAGCCCAATATGACGCTGAAGACGATCGCTAGGTTCGAGCTTGCTTTGGGTATCAAAATCGTTCCGCAGGTTATCGCCAGCCATTCCAAAGAGTTGCCGTTTCTTTCATCTGATGATTCTGTGCGAGAGCAATGTGCATTGCCTGCCATTCTCCCTGCAGAGCTGTCAGCAGATTGCGATGTGCCTTTTCAGGGTGAATAGCATTTCCTCGATGAATCTAAGTCGAATGAGTTGCCACTCTCACATTCTCTAAAAAGTTCTTAAAACAGCCTTAAAGGCGCCTTGGCTCGCTTTTGCAGCGTACAATACGCATGTTTGACTATGGCAAAAGTAGTTTTTTGGGGAGGGGGAACGCCGTGGAAGTGCTGGCTGTTGGCAACACCGCATATGTTGACGATGGCTTTTGCTCCAAGGCGTTCCCCGGCGACCATGTGTAGGTCGTAGCCGCGCAGGACGCGCGCCGCGATGAGTCGTCGTACCATGCTTCGTGGAAAGAGCTCCTCCAGCACCTGGACCAGGCCTACGAGTTTGAGCGCGTGGTCTACCTTTCTACCTACCTCACCCCGCATACCGTGACTTTTGGCGACATTGGGCTGCTGCGCTCGGTGTTTCGTGCCTGTATGGGACGCAATGTGCAGCTGCTGTTTATTGCGGGGCCCGCGGGTGCAGAGGGCACCACTGGCGGATGTGACGACGACGCCACGGCCGCCAGTGGCGCCCAGACGGGCAAGGGCATTATCGCCCGCGCTGCCAACGACCTGTGCCGTTACTATGCATCGCGCGACGGCATCCAAGCCAAAGTCCTGCGCGTGCCGTATCTGTATACCGCATCGCCGGCATTAACCGACCCATTTTTGGTGCCGCTATTCGACGCATGCTCGGGCGGGTCGGTCGCGCTTCAGGGTGCGGCAGATGCGCCGTTTCCCCTGCTGTGTGCCGAGGAACTCGCGGTGTTGGTGCATCGTATCTTTGACTGCTGGGATGCCAACTTTGAGATGCTCGACGTTGCAGACGCTTTTGGCCACCCGAGGCCTATGGCGTGATCGTTGACGCTCCGGGTGCGAGCGTGACCTATCCACGCTCAGCATCTAGGCGTTTCGTCGCCCAACGGCGCTATACTGCAGCCGTTGCCCACGATGCGGGGAACACCCGCATCGTGGGTTTTTGCTTATGAAGGGACGGTGCCGCGTGGACGTACAGCAGCTAGAAGAGGCTTGGGCTTTGAGGGCCAGCGCGCGTGAGGCGCGATTGGTTGCGGCCTCGCATGTGCCGGCGGCGCTGTCTCTGTTGGGGATTGTACGTTCCGGCGATCGCCTGGTTGCGTTTGCCGATGACTTTGCCGATGCGTTTGCGCGCAGCTTTGATGGATGCGGCGTGGCTATGGTGGGGGAGCCGTCGGTTGCGGCGTTTAATGCCGCGTCCGAGGGCTTTGATGCTTCGTTTGATGCCGAGGGACCGCACCTGTGGTGGTTCGTCAACTCTATTGGCGGGTTTGGATTGCGCGTGCCCGATCTGCGCGCGCTAGGACGCGCCGCGCGTGAGGCTCATGCGCTGCTCGTGGTGGATAACACCGTGGCTGGTGTCTTTGGGTGCGATCCGTTGCGCTTGGGTGCCGTGCTGTCGCTCGAGGCACTTGATCGCGTATGCGCGGGCGATGCTCCGCACAAGTTGGTTGCCGTATCGGTCGCGCGCTCGCAGCTCAAGCGCCATCGCGTGGATGCCGCTGCCGAGTGCGCGCATGCTCTGCTTAAGGGCTGTGGCTTGGTCAAACTTGATTTGCCTGCTGATGAGGCCGGTGTGCTGGAGTGCGGGCTGGACTCGCTCGATGCCCGCATGCAGGCACATTTCGACCGCGCACGTGCGCTGGCCGAGTACTTGGCTGCCAATGAGATGGTGCACGCCGTGCGCTATCCCGGACTGAGCTCGCATCCCGACCATGCGGTTGCAACTGGAATCCTCGAGCACGGCTTTGGTCCGGCAGTTGAGTTTGACCTTATTGAGCGCAGTGCGGGCGATTTGTTCGATGCTTTGCCGGGGGAGTTTCGTACATCGCCGGCCGGCGGCGCAACGACGCGCCTTTCGGCTCCACGCGGCAAGCAGGGGTGCACCATTCGCCTCTTCGCCGGCACCGACAACCCTCTGCAGGTGGCTGCCACCCTAGACAACGCCCTCCGCAAGTAGCTAATCGGGGTCTGTGCCACGAAAACGGCCTATTTACTACGTTTAAGCCGTAGGGGTCGACCATACCCGCTTATTTTGAAAATCGCCAAGCTGTCTACCAGCGGTTTTATTTTCATAATGCCCGGTATGGTCTAGGGTATTCAACTAAACGTAGTATATGGGCCCATTTTGTGGCGCGAGCCTCAATCCGAGGGCGCGCTGGACAACAATTCAGTCCCAAAAGGACTATCCTGCGTTGATGCTGGCGATGAGGTCGTTGGCTTTGGTGGCGATGACGTTGTTGATGTCGGCCTGCAGCTCCTCGTACGCCGCTATGGCTCGCTCGCCGGCGGGGGTGAGCGATGATCCGCGGGCGCCGTCGCGCTCGATGAGCTTGCAGCCCAGCTGTCCTTCCGCCTCGTTCACAATGCGCCAGGCTTTGGAATACGCCATGCCCATGCTCTTGGCGGCGCGGTTGAGCGAGTGCTCGCGGGCGATGCCCTGCAGCAGCAAGACACAGCCGTGGCCGAACACGCCCGGCAGGTCTTTGTCGCACGCTTGAATGACCAACTTTGCCGTCGTCTTGTACTCCATGTGCTCCGCGTCTCCCCGCTAAAGTGTTTGCTGGGCAAACGCAAAGCCTGCGTCAAACCCTCGTGTGCTCTTCTTAAATCATGCATTGTAGCAGTCAAAGTGCGTTAAGATACTTCCCCAGTATTGGGCGCCCAAGGTTGGGCTGGGTCCTACGAGGCCTGCAGCCGGCCGGTCGCATGGAAAAAGGAGAAACATGGCTACGTTCTTTCCCGGTGAGTCCCACACGTTTTCGGAGTATCTGCTGGTCCCTGGTTACTCGTCCTCGCAGTGCATCCCCAACAACGTCTCTCTTAAGACGCCGCTAACCCGCTTCAAGCGCGGTGAGAAGCCGGCAATCACCCTGAACATCCCCATGGTTTCCGCCATCATGCAGTCCGTCTCGGGCGTCGACATGGGTGTCGCGCTCGCTACCGAGGGTGGCCTGTCCTTCATTTACGGTTCCCAGAGCGCCGAGTCCGAGGCCGCTATGGTCAAGGCCGTCAAGGATCACAAGGCCGGCTTCGTTCAGTCCGATTCCACGCTGACCCCCGACATGACCATGGAGCAGGTCATTGAGCTCAAGGAGAAGACCGGTCACTCCACTATGCCGGTCACCGACGACGGCACCCCCAAGGGCAAGCTCCTGGGCATCGTCACCAGCCGCGATTATCGCCCCAGCCGCGATGACCATCAGAAGAAGGTCTCCGAGTTCATGACCCCGCGTGAGCAGCTCATCGTGGGCGACAAGAACATCAGCCTCAAGGTTGCCAACGACGTCATTTGGGACAACAAGCTCAACGCCCTGCCGATCGTCGACGACAACGATCACCTTATGGGCATCGTCTTCCGCAAGGACTACGACAGCCACAAGACCAACCCCAACGAGCTGCTCGATAACGACAAGCGCTACATGGTCGGCGCCGGTATCAACACCCGCGACTATGCCGAGCGCGTGCCGCTGCTCATCGAGGCCGGCGCGGATGTCCTGTGCATCGACTCTTCCGAGGGCTTCAGCGAGTGGCAGAAGCGCACCATCGAGTGGATCCGCGCCAACTACGGCGAGGACGTCAAGGTCGGTGCCGGCAACGTCGTCGACGCCGAGGGCTTCCGCTTCCTGGCCGACTGCGGTGCCGACTTCATCAAGGTCGGTATCGGCGGCGGTTCTATCTGCATCACCCGCGAGACCAAGGGCATCGGCCGTGGCCAGGCCACCGCGCTGATCGATGTCTGCCGCGCCCGTGACGAGTACTACGAGGAGACCGGTGTCTACGTGCCCGTGTGCTCCGACGGCGGCATCGTCTACGACTACCACATGACGCTCGCCCTTGCCATGGGTGCCGACTTTATGATGCTGGGCCGCTACTTCGCCCGCTTCGACGAGAGCCCGACCGAGCGCGTCAACGTCAACGGTCAGTACATGAAGGAGTACTGGGGCGAGGGTTCTGCGCGTGCCCGCAACTGGCAGCGCTACGACCTGGGCGGCGCCGCGAAGCTCAGCTTCGTCGAGGGCGTCGACTCCTACGTTCCCTACGCCGGCTCCCTCAAGGACGGCGTGGGCGGCACGCTCTACAAGGTCAAGTCCACGATGTGCAACTGCGGTGCCCTCTCGATCCCCGAGCTCCAGGAAAAGGCACGCCTGACCCTGGTCTCCTCGACCTCGATCGTCGAAGGCGGAGCCCACGACGTCGTAGTCAAGGACTCCCAACAGAGCGTAACGTATCGATAAGATAAGACCTGCACATAAAGGTTGAGCCTCAACCACGTTATTTAGATAAAGCGAGATGCCTGCAAGTCGCAGGCATCTCGCTTGTCGTATTTGTTATCATCAGTCAAGTTAACCTTAGGGTCGGGCGGCTTAGCTTTGTTCGCTACAAGTTCCGCACGCAAAGAAGAGCACTTAATGTGCTCTTCGTCTTGCGCAGGACTGTCCGCAGTAGCGAATAAAGCTAAGCCGACCGACCCCATTAAAGATTAAAGGAGCTGATATGTGCGATTGCACAGATCATAAGGATGAGATCCCTGCCTACGACGCGCAGGCCATTGAGTCCAAGTGGATGAAGGCCTGGGAGGACTCCAACCTCTTTGCCGTCGACACCGACGACAGCAAGCCCAAGAAGTATGTGCTCGAGATGTTCCCGTATCCGTCGGGCGACCTGCACATGGGCCACGCGCGCAACTACACCATCGGCGATGCCATGGCCCGTCAGGCCCGCATGCGCGGCTACGACGTGCTGCACCCCATCGGCTTCGATGCCTTTGGTCTGCCCGCCGAGAATGCCGCCATCAAGCACAACACACAGGCTGCCGCCTGGACGTATAAGAACATGGACCAGGCGCTCGCCACGATGAGGCGCATGGGCTTCTCCTACGATCTGGATCGTACCGTTAAGACCTGTAGCCCCGACTACTATCGCTGGGGTCAGTGGATCTTTGAAAAGATGTGGGAAAAGGGTCTGGTCTACCGCAAGAAGAACCCGGTCAACTGGTGCCCCACCTGCAAGACCGTTTTGGCCAACGAGCAGGTAACCGAGGGCAAGTGCTGGCGTTGCGGCACCGAGCCCGAGAAGCGTGACCTCGAGCAGTGGTACTACAAGATCACCGACTACTCCCAGGAGCTGCTCGATGACCTGGAGAAGCTCCCCGGCTGGCCCGAGCGCGTCAAGCAGATGCAGGCCAACTGGATCGGCCGCTCCGAGGGCGCCGAGGTCGACTTTACCCTGTGCGACACCGATGGCGAGCCCATCGAGGGCGACGAGGGTAAGATCACCGTCTTCACCACGCGCGCCGACACGCTCTTTGGCGTTTCCTTCTTTGTCCTGTCTCCCGAGTACGTGTGCCTGCACGAGCTCGTCGAGGGCACTCAGTACGAGGAGGCCGTCACCAAGATCGTCGAGGACTCCAAGCATATCTCTGCCGTCGAGCGCGCCCAGGGTACCCTCGAGAAGCACGGCGCCTTTACGGGCCGCTACGTGGTAAACCCCGTCAACGGCGAGAAGATCCCCGTGTGGGTTGCTGACTATGTCGTTGCCGACTACGGCACCGGTGCCGTCATGGCCGTTCCCTGCGGCGACCAGCGCGACTTTGAGTTCGCCCGCAAGTACGACCTGCCTATCGTGCCGATCATCCTGGACGATGAGGATCGCGCTGCCGTCGAGGCTAGCGGCGAGACCATCGACACCTTCCATGCCGAGAACGTCGACTGGGATTGCGCCCACGCTGCCGAGGGCACGCTCGTCCAGTCGGGCAAGTACACCGGCATGCGCGGCGGCAAGCACTCTGAGGGCGAGGCTGCCATCGTGGCCGACCTCGAGGCCATGGGCTGCGGCCGTCGCAAGGTCGAGTTCCGCCTGCGCGACTGGCTCATCAGCCGTCAGCGTTACTGGGGCAACCCCATCCCGGCCATCCACTGCGAGCACTGCGGCATCGTGCCCGTGCCCGAGGACCAGCTGCCGGTGACGCTGCCCGAGAACCTGGACCTGGGTGCCGGCGAGACCCTCGCCGAGTGCAAGGAGTTCTACGAGACCACCTGCCCGGTCTGTGGTCGCCCGGCCAAGCGCGAGACCGATACCATGGACACCTTCACCTGCTCCAGCTGGTATTACCTGCGCTATGCCGACCCGCACAACACCGAGCTGCCCTTCTCCCGTGAGGCCGCCGATCGTTGGATGCCCGTCGATAACTACATCGGCGGCATCGAGCACGCTATTCTGCACCTGCTCTACAGCCGCTTCTTTACCAAGGCGCTTCGCGACCTGGGCCTGCTGAGTGTGGACGAGCCCTTCACTAACCTGCTGTGCCAGGGTATGGTCAAGGACGAGAACGGCGACACCATGTCCAAGTCCAAGGGCAATGTCGTGCCCCCGAGCTCGGTCATCGAGCCCTACGGCGCCGACACCATGCGTCTGGCGATCCTGTTTATCGCCCCGCCCGAGAAGGATTTCGACTGGGACCCCAAGGCCGTTGAGGGCGCCAACCGCTTCATCAAGCGCGCCTGGCGTATCGTTTGGCAGCTCGTCCAGTCCGGCGACGCCAGCGTGGCTTTCGACAAGTCAGCGCTCGACGAGGTTGCGATGAAGCTCTATCGCGAGCGTCACCGCACCATCGCCAAGTGCACCGAGGACTTCGATCGCGGCCAGTTCAACACCGCCATCTCGGCCGTCATGGAGCTCGTCAACGCGGCGAGCGCCTACCTCAACGCCACTGAGGTCGCTTTCCGTGACAAGGCGCTGTGCTACGGCGTGGCTAAGGATATCGTGAGCGTCCTTGCCCCCATCTGCCCGTTCTGGGCCGACGAGCTGTGGCATGAGGCGCTCGGCTGCGAGGGCAATGCCTACACCGCCGCCTGGCCCGAGTTCGACTTGGCCGAGTCCATCGAGAACACGGTGCAGATCGTCGTCCAGGTGCTCGGCAAGGTCCGTGGCCGCATCGACGTCGCCCGCGACGCCTCCAACGAGGAGATGCAGGCTGCCGCCGAGGCCGCCGTCGCCAAGTGGACCGAGGGTAAGACCGTTGTCAAGGCCATCTGCGTACCCGGCAAGCTGGTCAACCTAGTGGTTAAGTAAACGCCGCACGTATAGCCGGCGTGTAAAAGACGAGGGACGATCCGGCTGGATCGCCCCTCGTTTTGTTTTGTCTGCTCGCGGCGCCCGCGGTCAATTGTTCTATTCTTGTGGAGATGCTGTGGGCGCGCTGACCTGCGAGTTTCTGTTGTGCTTGCACGTTTTCGCAGGTATTGGTATAGTTTGCTTGCAAATGAAGTTGCAATTGAAAGAAGTGGGGTTTCGGCCCCGCTTCTTTTTTGTATGGATGGAGGTGCCGCAATGGTCAAGACCAAGACCGAGCAGGCGATCATCGACGCGCTCGAGGCCGTTGCTCCCCAGCACGATGTCGACATTGTCGACGTTGAGCTCGTGGGTGCCACCAAGGCCCCCTGCGTGCGCGTGCGTATCGAGGGTGCCGAGGGTCAGAGCCTGTCGCTCAATGACGTCACGGCCAACACCAAGTGGGTCGGCGATGTGATTGAGGAGCTCGACCCTATCTCTTCGAGCTATACGCTTGAGGTGTCGAGCCCGGGCATGGCGCGCCCGCTGCGCCGTCCGCGCGACTTTGCCCGCTTTGTGGGCGAGAACTGTGAGCTCACCTCCACCGCCTCCGAGGGCCGTCGCAAGTACGCCGGCAAGATTGCGGCTGCGACCGAGACCGACGTGACCCTCGAGCTCGAGGACGGCGAGTCCGTCACCCTCGATTTCTCTGATGTTAAAAAGTGCAAGTTGAAGCCCACCTACGACTTCAAGCCCGCGAAGGAAGGAAAGTAAGATGGCAGCATCCGACATGATGTCCGCCCTGATGGAGCTTTGCCAGGAGAAGCACATCGACCAGCTCTACCTGATCGACCGCCTGGAGCAGTCGCTCGCCAAGAGCTATGCCGAGATCCTGCATCTTGAGTGGGGCGCCAAGGTGACCATCGACCGCACCACCGGCAAGATCTACGTCTACCGCCTGGAGCCGATCGACGATTCCATGGACGAGGAGGGCAACTTCACCGAGTTCGAGGAGATCGACGTCACCCCCAAGAACACGAGCCGCATCGCCGCCCAGCACGCCAAGGCCGAGATCAATGCCATCGTGCGCAACTCCGCCCGCGAGCAGATCTACGAGGAGTTCTCCGGCCGCATCGGTGACCTCATCAGCGGCACCGTGCTGCAGTCCACGCCCGACTTCACGATCGTCAAGATTCGTGAGGGCGTCGAGGCCGAGCTGCCGCACTTCGATCAGCGCCGTTACGAGAACGAGCGCAACGAGCGCCCGATGGGTGAGCGCTACCTGCACAACCAGCATATCAAGGCCGTAATCATCGACGTTCGCGACCCCAACTCCAACCTGCAGCCGGTTCGTGGCGAGCACAGCCGTCCGCCGATCGTCATCTCCCGTACCCACCCCGAGCTCATGCGTCGTCTGTTTGAGCAGGAGGTGCCCGAGATCTATGAGGGCACCGTCCAGATCAAGTCGATCGCCCGCGAGCCCGGCCAGCGTTCCAAGGTTGCCGTCCACTCGCTCGACGACCGCCTGGATCCCGTGGGCGCCTGCGTCGGCCCCAAGGGCAGCCGTGTTCGCGCTGTCGTGGGCGAGCTCCGTGGCGAGCGCGTCGACGTCATCCTGTGGGATGCCGATCCTGCCGTCTACGTCGCCAACGCCCTGTCGCCCGCTAAGGTCACCCGCGTCCTCATTGACGAGGAGAAGGCCTACGCCGGCGTCATCGTCCCCGACGACCAACTGTCCCTCGCCATCGGCAAGGAGGGCCAGAACGCCCGCCTCGCCGCGCGCCTGACCGGCTGGCACATCGACATCAAGTCCGAGACGCTTGCCGCCGACATCCTCAAGAACGTTCCCGTTCACGAGGAGCCCGCCGCCGACCTGATCGGTGACGAGGAGGACGAGGACGTCCGTCGCTGCGAGTACGTGTCCGAGGACGGCATCCAGTGCCGCAACCAGGCCCGTCCCGGCTCCCGTTTCTGCGGTGTCCACGACACCGACGCCTTCGATGATGCGGAGGACCTGATCTAGCGCGCGGTCGCGCCGGGCAGGTCCCAGCGCATACCCCACGCTCGTTCAGTCTCTAGGCACCCAAGGTGCCAGAAAGGGTAGGTGAAGTCATATGGCAAAAGTCCGTGTGTCCACCCTGGCCAAAGAGTTCGGCATGACCTCCAAGGAACTGATGGGTCATCTCGCCGAAATGAAGATTCCCGCTAAGTCCGCTTCCTCCACCTTGGAGGACGCCTATGTCGCCATGGTCCGCAAGCAGCTCGCCTCGGTGATCGAGGCCCGCGCTCAGGAAGTCGAGGCCGCCAAGCAGGCCGAGGAGCAGGCAGCTGCCGCCGAGGAGGCAGCACGTGCTGCCGAGGCAGAGCGCGAGCGCATCGCCGCCGAGAAGGCGCGCGAGGAGGAGCGCCGGCAGTTCGCCGCCGCCCAGGCTGCCGAGGAGGCCGCCCGCGCCGAGGCCGAGGCCAAGAAGAAGGCCGAGCAGGAGCGCCTTGCCCGCGAGAAGGAGGAGGCTGCCCGCGAGGCCCAGCGCCGCGCCGTTCCCGCTTCCGACTCCGGTTCGCGTTTCCGTTCGCTGCTTGACCAGATTGCCGCACAGGAGACCGTGCTCAAGGAGAAGAAGGACGCCGAGCAGAAGGCCAAGGCCGAGCGCGCTGCCGAGCGCGGCAACCGTCGTGGCGGCAACAACGACCGTCGCGGTGGCCGTCGTAACGATCGCAACGCCTCCGACAACAACTCCGAGCGCAACGCCTCCGAGAGCCGTCCCCACAGCCATCGCACCAATGCCAGCAACAACGTCGCTGCCGGTATGGACTTCCCCAACCCCGACAAGCAGGGCAAGGGCAAGAAGCGCAAGGGCGGTCACAACAACGAAGAGGACCACTACAGCCGCATGGCGCGCGAGGCCGAGGAGTACAGCCGCGAGAAGGTGCTCGAGGAGGCTCGTGCCGCCGTCGAGGAGGCCTCTCGCGAGTCCACCGGTCGCCGCAAAAAGCGCAAGGAGAAGCGCGAGCGCGAAGCTGCCAAGGCTCAGGAGGAGCGCAAGATAGAGGAGGCGCTGGCCCAGGGCGTGAACCCCGAGGAGCTCGATGCCATCAAGGTCTCCCAGGGCGTTACGGTCCAGGAGCTCGCCGAGGCGCTCGACGTTCCGGCCAACGATATCATCAAGCGCCTGTTCCTGCTGGGCACGCCGCTCACCATGACGCAGTCCATGTCCGACGACCTCGTCGAGCTCGTTGCCGACGACCTGGGTCGTCAGATCAAGATCATCACCCCCGAGGAGGAGAACACCTTCTCGTTCTACGACGATCCCGCCGACCTTAAGCCGCGCGCACCGGTCGTCACCGTCATGGGCCACGTCGACCACGGTAAGACGTCGCTGCTCGACGCCATCCGTCACACCGGCGTCGCTGCCGGCGAGGCGGGCGGCATTACCCAGGCCATCGGCGCTTCGCAGGTCATGATCAACGACCGCAAGATCACCTTCATCGATACCCCTGGCCACGCCACCTTTACGGCCATGCGTGCCCGTGGTGCCAAGGTGACCGACATCGTCATTCTGATCGTGGCCGCCGACGACGGCGTCATGCCCCAGACCATCGAGTCGATCAATCACGCCAAGGCCGCCGGCGTACCCATCGTCGTCGCCGTCAACAAGATCGATAAGCCGGGTGCCAACCCCGACCGCGTGCGCCAGGAGCTCACCGAGTACGGCATCATCCCCGAGGAGTGGGGCGGACAGAACATGTTCGTCAACATCTCGGCCAAGCAGAAGATCGGTATCGACGACCTGCTCGAGACCGTGCTGCTCCAGGCCGACGTGCTCGAGCTCAAGGCCAACCCCGACACTTTTGCCTCCGGTAACGTCCTCGAGGCTAAGCTCGACAAGGGCCGCGGTTCGGTTGCCACGGTGCTCGTGACCCGCGGTACCCTGCACGTGGGCGATACGCTGGTCGCCGGCCTTACCTACGGTCGCGTCCGCGCCATGCTCGATCCCAAGGGCAACGCCGTCACCGAGGCCGGTCCTTCCGACGCCGTCGAGATCCTGGGCCTGCAGTCCGTGCCCAACGCCGGCGACGAGTTCCGCGTTTTCGAGGACGAGCGCGAGGCCCGCGCCCTGGCCGATGAGCGTTCACTCAAGGCCCGTATCGAGGAGCAGAGCCGCGTCAAGCACGTCACGCTCGAGAACCTCTTCGAGACCATTGCCGACGCCGAGGTCAAGGAGCTCAACCTGATCATCAAGGCCGACGTCCAGGGTTCCATCGAGGCCCTTCAGGACTCGCTCGACAAGATGGATCAGTCCGAGGTTCGCATCAACACGATCCACTCCGCCGTTGGTGCCATCAACGAGACCGACGTCGTCCTGGCCGACGCCTCCAACGCCATCATCATCGGCTTTGGTGTCCGCCCCGACGGTAAGGCGCGTTCCGCCGCCGAGCGCGAGGGCGTCGAGATCCGTTGCTACGACGTCATCTACAAGTGCCTCGAGGAGCTCGACGCTGCCCGTATCGGCATGCTCAAGCCCACCGAGGTCGAGGTCTCCACGGGTACCGCGACCGTCCTGGACACCTTCAAGGTGCCTAAAGTCGGTATCGCCGCCGGTGTCCGCGTCGAAGAGGGCGAGATCGCCGCGACCGATTCCGTGCGTCTGGTGCGCGACGGCATCGTGGTCTTCAACGGCAAGATCGCCTCGATGCGTCACTACAAGGACGAGGCCAAGAGCCTCAAGAGCGGTTCCGAGGGCGGCATTGGCCTGGAGAACTTCCAGGACATCAAGCCCGGCGACCAGATCGAGGGTTACCGTATCGACCAGGTTGCCCGTACCGAGTAGGGGGTAGCGCTATGAAGCAAACGCAGGCAACCCGCCGTCTGGGCGAGCAGCTTCGCGAGAAGCTCGGTTATATCCTGCTCTTTGAGGTTTCCGATCCGCGTCTCGACCTGGTTACTTTGACCGCGGTCGAGGTCGCGGTGGACCGTTCGTTCGCGCGTGTGTTCGTGTCGTGCGATGCGAGCCGCTACGACGAGGTCATGGAGGCGCTCGCAAGCGCTAAGGGCCGTATTCGGAGCCTGTTGGCTCGCTCGCTCGATTGGCGTGTTACGCCCGAGCTCGATTTTCGCATCGATCGCTCGACCGATGAGGCCGAGCGCATCACGCGTGCGCTGGAAAACGTTCCCGCCACGCTTGCGATCGAAAAGGACGAGGACGGCTATCCGATAGCGGATGCCGCCCAGGAGGCAGCTTTAGATGACTAATTCCGCCGACCTCGCCTCGTGCGAGTCTGCAGATATTCAGCGACGCATCCTTGAGCTCATCGAGGGTGCGTCCTCCATTGCGATTTCGGGACACACTTCTCCCGATGGCGACGCCCTGGGCTCCGTGTTGGGTCTGGGCCTCTCGCTTATGAAGTTTTTCCCTAACAAGGACATTGCCCTGCTGCTGGCAGACGATGACCCGGTTCCGCGCATCTACCGCTTTATGGAAGGCTCCGATCGCCTGGTACCGGCATCTGTGTATACCGGCAATCCGGACCTGTTCATATCGGTGGACGTACCGGTCGTCGAGCGTCTCAATAATTCCGCCGAGGTGCTTCGTCGCTCCAAGCATGTGGTGTGCTTCGATCACCATCCGGCGCGCGAGGAGTTTGCCGAGCTCAGCCTGAGGTGCGTCGAAGCTGCAGCCTGCGCCATGATCATCGACCGCTTCTTGGACAATTGCGGCATTGTCGCACGTGATGGCGTTGCGACCTGCCTGCTGTGTGGCTTGGTTACCGATACCGGCCGTTTTCAGTACCAAAACGCCGATGCCGCCGCGTTCCATGCAGCCTCGCGTCTGGTTGCCCACGGTGCCGATCCGGCGCGTGTGGCACTCGAGGTCTACCAGAGCATGCGCGTTGAGTTTTTGCACCTCAAGTCCATCGTTATGGGCCGCATCAAGACGGTGGCCCACGGGCGCGTCGCGTATAGTTACGCGTACCAGAGTGACCTTGAGGCTTGCGGTGTCACCTCGGATGAGTGCGACGGCCTGGTCGATGTGGTTCGCTCGGTGATGGGCGTCGAAGTCTGCCTGTTCCTGAAGGGCATTGAGGGCGATACCAAGGTGCGCGGCAACCTGCGCTCCAAGGGCGACCTCAACGTGTCCGAGATCGCTGCTGCCTTTGGCGGAGGCGGACATCCCGCTGCCGCCGGTTTCTCCAACAACGGAACGATTCTCGAGACGCTCACCGTGGCACTTCCCATGCTGGCCGAACTGGTAGGGGAGGATCCCGCTTCGGTGACCGTCGAGCTTTAACTTTTTGGATGGTACATGGCTCGTCGTACGCCTTCTCAACTGAATATGCTGCTCGCCGTCGATAAGCCGGTGGGCTGCACGTCCCACGATGTGGTCTCGCAATGTCGGCGCGCCCTCCATGAGCGTCGCGTCGGCCATGCCGGCACGCTCGACCCCATGGCATCGGGTGTCATGGTGGTGGGCGTGGGTCAGGCCACCCGTCTGCTGGGTATGCTCACACTCGATACCAAAAGCTACGTCGCCGACATTTCGTTTGGCGCCGAGACCAATACCGATGATGCGGAGGGCGAGGCCGTCCGCACCGTGGCTGTTGCCAACGAGCTCCGCGATCCTGCCTATGCCCGTGAGCGCTTGGCCGCCATGCTGGGTCCGCAGATGCAGGTGCCGCCGGCGTTTTCGGCCATCTCGGTCAATGGCGTTCGCGCCTACAAGTCTGCTCGCGAGGGCAATGCGGTGGACCTACCTCCGCGCCCCGTCGAGGTCTATGCCGCCGACCTGATCGCCGTGGGAGGCGAAGGTGATACGTGTGTGTGGACCGTGGCGTTCTCAGTGAGCAAGGGTACCTATATCCGTGCGCTCGCTCGCGACTTGGGCCGCGCCTGCGAGAGCGCCGCGCACATTTCCGCGCTGCGCCGCACGGCCTCCGGTGTTGTTTCCATTGGCGCTTGTCATGCGGTCGAGGAGCTTTCTCCCGATTCCGCGGCTGGCTTTGCCCTGGATCCCATTGCGGCCCTGGGCGCCACGCGTGTTGACTTGCCGGGCAATCTTGCCGACGACCTGCTCTGCGGCCGACGCATTCCCGTTGAGCGTGCGCTTGCGCGCTTCGATGTCTCGAAGGCGCCGTTTGCATTGGTGCTCGATGGGGGACTTAAGGCTCTCGCCCGCATCGAGGGTGGCCGCTTTGTCATGGAGCATGTCTTTCCGCAGGCCATCGGCGGTGTTCGATGATGTTGTCCGCTCACGAGCTCGCGCGTATTTTTTTCGCGGGCGAGTCGGACGAGGCTCGCATCGTCACTGCCGATGCGTTTGATAAGTGTGAGCACCTGGGTGCTGCCTCGATCGCCATTGGCGTGTTCGATGGCGTGCACCGTGGACACCAGGAGCTCATTGCGGCGCTTGTCCGTGACGCCCGTGCCCATGGCTGTAAGGCGGTCGTGGTTACCTTCGATCCCGACCCTGACGTCGTGGTGAGCCCTTCGCCCGCTCAAAAATTGATGACGACGGCCGACCGTCTGCATGCCCTGGCTCAAACCGGGGTCGATGCGGTGGTGGCCGTTCCCTTTACGCCTGAGGTTGCGGCGCTTGACCATGTTGATTTTCTCTCGCTGGTGTCGCGTCTGGTCGACATTCGATCGATTCGCGTTGGCAGCGACTTTAGGCTGGGTCGTGGCGGTGCTTCTGGTGTTGCCGAGATGCGCGCCTGGGGTGCCGAGCGCGGCGTTGACGTATACGGGCACGACTTGCTTTGCGAGGGCGGTGAGGCCATTTGCGCCACCCGCATTCGTCATGAGCTGGGACAGGGCCATGTGGAGCTTGCTGCTGAGTTACTCGGCCGCCCGTATATGGTGCGCGGCGGTGTTATTCGCGGCCGTCACGAGGGTTCTGGCATGGGCTTTCCCACGGCAAACCTACATGTTCCCGACGGCATTCAGGTGCCTGCCGATGGCGTGTATGAGGGCCTGGTGCTGGTCAACGACATCGTGTGGCCCGCTGCCGTTAACGTCGGACTGCCGCCGACGTATGCTGACGATGCGGCATCTGCGCATCTCGAGGCCAATTTAATTGGTTATACGGGCGACCTGTATGGCGCTTCCGTTTCGCTGGCGTTTACGCGCTGGCTGCGTCCGTCGCGCGTGTTCGATTCGCTGGATGAGTTGATCGCGACCGTCGAGGGTAATATCGAAGATATTCGTCACAACTTGGGCGAGCAGGGGGTGAGCGTCCGTGATTAGCGATGAGGAAAAAGACCAGGTCCGCGCTGCGTCCGACCTAGTTGCCATCGTGCAGGAAACGGTTGAGCTCAAGCCCCGCGGCCATGAGTTTTGGGGCTGCTGCCCCTTTCATGGCGAAAAGACGCCGTCCTTCCACATAATCCCTGCCACGCAGGTGTGGCATTGCTTTGGCTGCGGCGAAGGCGGCGATGTCTTCACCTATATCATGAAGCGCGAGAACCTGAGCTTTCCCGAGTCAATCCGATATTTGGCCGATCGCGCGGGTATTGAGCTGCATGACACCGGAGATCGCCGCGAGCGCGGTACCAAGCGTGCCCGCATCTACGATCTGTGCGCCGAGGCCGCCCAGTTCTACCACACCATGCTTATGCGCGGTAAGGACGGCCGTCCGCGCGAGTACTTTGCCAGCCGCGGCATGGGTGGCGACGTCTGCCGCCGCTACTGCCTGGGCTTTGCGCCTGGCCGCAACGCGCTGGTGTCGCACCTGTCCCAGGCGGGTTTTACCCCGCAGGAGATGATCGATGCCAACGTTGCCGTGAGCCGCGGGCGCGGGCAGCTTGCCGACCGCTTCTACGACCGCGTGATGTTCCCCATCTTTGACGAGCAGGGTCACAACATTGCCTTTGGTGGTCGCATCATGGGTGACGGCCAACCCAAGTACCTCAATACCGCCGAGACGAGCGTGTTTCATAAAAAGCGAAACCTCTACGGCTTTAATTGGGCCAAGGAGTTTATCGTCGCGCAGGATACCGCCATCGTGGTGGAGGGCTATACCGACTGCATCGCCTGTTGGGAGGCGGGGATTAAAAACGTTGTCGCCACGCTGGGCACCGCGCTCACGGAGCATCACGTCAAGACGCTCACCCGCTTTGCTAAGCGCATCGTGTATATGTTTGACGGCGATGCCGCCGGTCAAAAGGCCGCTCGCCGTGCGATTCAGTTTATCGAGCAGGATTCTATGGACCTGCGCTGCGTGGTGCTGCCCGACGGCAACGACCCCATGGAGTTCATCACGGCGCATGGTGGACAGGAGCTTCAGGCGCGCATCGACGCTGCCGAGCCGCTCATGGACTTTGTCTACCGTTCGCTGCAGGAGTCGAGTGACATCACCACGCCGGGCGGTCGTGCCAAGGCGCTGGAAGATGCGCTGACGCTTATCTATCCGCTGCGCGATAGCTATATGATCGACACATACTTTATCCAGATTGCCGATCTGCTGGGCTTGGATCTGGAGACGGTTCGCGCGAGTTCGGGTCGCGTGTTTCGCGATGTCGCCAAGCGCGAAGATGCGGAACGACGTCGTGAGCAGAACTATGAACGCCAGCGGGCGCAAGCCGAGCGCTCTGGTAGCGCGGGCGGTCGGACGTCTGGTTCGCAGGGGGCATCTCGCGGTGCTTGGGCATCGGGCGCGACGCCGCCGGTGTCCGCGCCGGTCGAGGAGGAGCCGTACGACCATGTCCCGCTCGATGCCTACGGCGCCGCGCCCGTGGAGCTCGTCGACGATCTGCCGCCGATCGATGTGCCTGATGATATGGGTGCTGTGCCTGTGACTGATGGTTCGGGCGCTCCGGCTGCGGCGGCGCCGATGGTTCTTACTGATCTTGAGCGCAAGTCCTTGGCAGGGGAGCGCGAGCTGTTGACGATGCTCACGAGCTACCCCGACCTGTTCCGCACGTATGCCGACCGCATCTGCTCTATCGAGTGGGTTGACCCACGTCACGAGTCCATCGCATGGGCCGTTCTGGCAACGCCGCCGGGAACCGATCCTGCAGCCTGCATGGATGCGGCGCGCTCGGTGTGTCCCGAGGCGGCAACGCTTGTGAGTGCCGGGCGCATCTCGGCGACGAGCAAGCATCCCACCGAGACGAACATCGTGTTTATGCTCGACACCCTCGAGCTCTACACCATCAAGCGCCGCATGCGTGCCGCACAGGCCAAGCTGCGCCAGGACCGTTCGCTCGATGATGAGGCCCGTCGCGCGCTGACCGTGCAGGCCGCGCAGGATTCGCAGCGTCAACGCGAGCTGCAAAAGTCTATCGGCGGCGTGGCGGACCCGTTCCGTTTGATCGGTCTGGAGGCCGCGGGCACCGAACAGGCCTAGATGTTGTGGTCAAGCAGCGTATTCTCGCCTATATCCAGTCCTCTTTTTGGGTATAGATGTCAATGTGTGTGCTAAAGTATTGAGTCCTGTGGACTATGAAGGGAGAATCTGTGCCAAAAAAGACTGAGAGCACGGGTACTGGGCTGGAATCCTACGTTGCAAAGCTCATGGGCAACGGCTCAAACAGGACTTCGGTAACCGAGGACGAGATTCAGGTCGCCCTGAAGGATATCGATGTTTCTGACGAGCAGCTCACCGCGGTGTATTCCGCGCTGCGCAACAGCGGCATCCAGATTATCTCCGCGAGCGGTAACGACGACGCCCCCATGGACGTCGACGATGACGATAACGATACCGATACCGACGATTTCGATGACGACGACGAGCACGATTCCGGCTCGCTCGACGATCACGAGCTCAAGATGGCCCGTCAGGCCGACGCCGAGATGGGTTCTTCCAAGAGCAAGAAGAAGCGCACCGTGCGCACGTCCCGTTCACGCTCCCGCGTGCGTGGCATCGATGCCTCCACGGTGATGCTGACCGGCGATCCGGTTCGTATGTACCTCAAAGAGATCGGCAAGGTCGACCTGCTGACCGCCTCCGAAGAGGTCGATCTGGCCATGAAGATCGAGGCCGGTCTTGAGGCCACCGAGAAACTCGAGGCCGCCGATGCCGGTGAGCTCGAGCTCACGCGTGCCGAGATGCGTCGTCTTACGCGCATTGAGAACGTGGGCCTCGAAGCCAAGCAGGCACTCATCAGCGCAAACCTGCGTCTGGTTGTCTCCATCGCCAAGCGCTATGTCGGTCGCGGCATGCTGTTTCTTGACCTGATCCAGGAGGGCAACCTCGGTCTGATTCGCGCCGTCGAGAAGTTCGACTACCAGAAGGGCTTCAAGTTCTCCACGTACGCCACGTGGTGGATCCGTCAGGCTATTACGCGCGCTATCGCCGACCAGGCCCGTACCATCCGTATTCCCGTGCACATGGTCGAGACCATCAACAAGCTCGTCCGTGTGCAGCGACAGCTCCTTCAGGACCTGGGCCGCGACCCGACCCCCGAGGAGATCGGTGCCGAGATGGACATGAGCGCCGACCGCGTCCGCGAGATCCAGAAGATCTCGCAGGAGCCCGTGTCGCTTGAGACCCCCATCGGCGAGGAAGAGGATTCCCAGCTGGGCGACTTCATCGAGGACTCCCAGGCAATCGTTCCGCCCGATGCCGCCAGCTTCTCCATGCTACAGGAGCAGCTCACCCAGGTGCTCGACTCGCTTGCCGATCGTGAGCGCAAGGTTATCGAGCTGCGCTTTGGCCTTGTCGACGGGCATCCCCGCACGCTCGAGGAGGTCGGTCGCGAGTTTGGTGTCACGCGCGAGCGTATCCGCCAGATCGAGTCCAAGACCTTGGCCAAGCTCCGCCATCCGAGCCGCTCTAGCAAGTTGAAGGACTACATCGAGTCTTAGGGGTTCCGCCGTTCTACCGAACGGCGGACCAGTCGACGCTGCGCGCCGCCCAGGGCGACAATTTGTCATTCAAAAGGCAAGGCATGACCAGAAGGTCTATGCCTTGCCTTTTTCATGCCAACTTGTTCGCCCTGGACGTCGCTCGCTGTCCGTCCTCTACCTGCGGCATCTCCATTGCTTGGCAGTTGGGTGGCAGTTGGGGACGTCCCCAATGACTGGGCCAATGACTGGGCCGGAAAAATTCTTAAAAAAGTTCTTGCCCTTCGCCCAATCGTCCGTATAATAAACTTCGTTGCTTGAGAGCACGCACCTATTCCTCGGTAGCTCAATGGTAGAGCACGCGGCTGTTAACCGCGCTGTTGTAGGTTCGAGTCCTACCCGGGGAGCCAGAATTTCTCAGCCCATTTCATAGGGCTTTTAAATTCCTCGGTAGCTCAATGGTAGAGCACGCGGCTGTTAACCGCGCTGTTGTAGGTTCGAGTCCTACCCGGGGAGCCAGGTTTTAAAACCCGTCGCTTATGCGGCGGGTTTTTTCATGCCGCGATCGCCTGTGGCGAACGTTACCGTATCAACATTTCGTGTCGAGGATGTAATCGTGAACCCCGCCGCCTTAACATGGCGCGGTCGTTGTAAAATGGTGGAATGATTGCTCCCACGACATGGTGCCGCGAGCACCAGAAAAGGAGATTCTTGTGTCTGAGACCATTAACGGCAGCCTGAGCGTCTCGAACGACGTTATTGCCGATATTGCCGGTTATGCCGCGATGACGTGCTACGGCGTCGTCGGTATGGCCGAACAGCTCCAGGGCGCCGAGAGCGTGCGCCTGCTTGCCGGCCAGCGCCTCCGCAAGGGCGTGCTTGTTTCCGCCGACGAGAACGGCCTCACGGTCGACCTTCACGTCGTGCTCGAGAACGGCGTCAACATGAAGTCCGTCTGCCACAATCTTTCGAGCTCCGTCGCCTTCACCCTGCAGGAGATCGCCCAGATCGATCCCGCCAGCCTTAAGATCGGCATTCACATCGACGCGCTCAAGAGCCGTCTGAACTAGCATCCTAATACGGAGATTTCACTACTCATGATTGCAAAGACCATTCGCACCTGTTTTCCGATCGCTGCGGCTGCCGTTTCCGAAAAGGCCGAGGAGATCAACAAGCTCAACGTCTTCCCCGTACCCGACGGCGACACCGGCACCAACATGTCGCTCACGCTCGCTTCGGTGACTAAGGAGCTTTCCGCCCTTCCCGCCGACGCCGACATGGAGGCCATTGCCGGCGCCATCACCCACGGCTCCCTGATGGGCGCCCGCGGCAACTCCGGCGTCATCACCTCGCAGATTCTGCGTGGTGTGGCCGAGGGCCTCGTCTCTGCCGATGAGCCCATTACGTCCGCCAATATCGCCTTCGCCTTCCGTCGTGCCGTCAAGGTCGCCTTCCAGGCCGTTCGTAAGCCCATCGAGGGCACGATCCTTACGGTGCTGCGTGACGTCTCGACCAAGGCAGACGAATGCGAGAAGAAGAAGTTCTCGGCCGAGGATGCGCTCGACGCCATCGTCGTCGAGGCCTACCAGTCCGTCGCCCGCACGCCCGACCTGCTGCCCGTTCTGAAGGAGAACGGCGTGGTCGACTCTGGTGCCTTTGGCTTTGCCATCTTCCTGGAGAACTTTGTTGCCGCCGCGCTTGGCCGCAGCACCGTGGTCGTGGATTTCTCCGCCACGTTCGATTCCGCTGGCTCTGCCCGCGACGCGGCCCTCGATCGCGTCGAGATCGAGGCCAACGACGATTGGGAGGGTTCGGAGTTCCGCTACTGCAACGAGTTCCTCTTTAAGGCCGACGCCCCGTTTGACGAGGACGAGTGCCTTAAGTTCCTGGGCTCCATGGGTGACTGCGAGCTGCTCGTGGGTGCCTACCCCGACTACAAGATCCACGTGCACTCCAACACCCCGAACTTGGTGCTTGAACACATGCTGCAGCTTGGTCAGATCTACGAGGTCTTTATCCACAACATGGAGATGGAGGCCCACGACCGTACCGCTAAGATCCACGAGGACCAGGAGAAGGCCGCCGAGCCTGCGAAGGCCCTGGGCTTTGTTGCCGTTGCTGCCGGTTCCGGCGAGGCCGACATCCTCAAGTCCCTCGGCGTCGATGTGATCGTGTCGGGCGGTCAAACCATGAATCCCTCGACCGCCGACCTGCTGGGCGCCGTCGACCAGGTCAACGCGACCTCGGTCATCATCCTGCCCAACAACGGCAACATCCGCATGGCTGCCGAGGCCGCTGCTTCCGCCTGCACCGACAAGAAGGTCGCCGTCGTTCCCACCAAGACCGTTCCGCAGGCCTTCTCCGCGCTGTTCGCGGTCCTGCCCGATTCTGAGCTCGAGGACGCCGTTGCCGCCATGGTCGACGCTATCAGCGAGGTCCGCGATGGCGAGGTCACCCGCGCCGTGCGCGACTCCAGCGCCTCCGACGGCTCGCCGATTCACTCCGGTGACGTCATGGGTATCATTGCCGGTTCCATCGACGTGGTCGGCTCCGATGTGAAGCAGGTCACGCTCGACTGCATCAACCGCATGCAGGAGGAAGAGGAGGGCGACGCGCTGACGATTTTGGCCGGCGAGGAGCTGTCCGATGAGGCCTTCCAGGAGATCGTCGACGCCATCGAGGAGGCTCAGCCCGATCTGGAGATCGACGCCCATCGTGGCGAGCAGCCGCTCTATCCCGTGATCTTCTCGATCGAGTAGGCTCTGCCTATGTCCGAGCTGTGCTCCGTGCCGCGCGTCTCGGAGCGTTTTGCCCAGAGCAATGCGCTCGATGAGGATATCGCGCGACTCAAATATGTTTCGGGTAAACGTGAGGAGGCCCTTCGCCGTCTGGGAATTTGGACGGTGGGGGACCTCCTTCTCCATATTCCTCATCGCTACCTGGACTTCACTCGCTCGTGGTCCATCGAGATGGCGCCCATCGGTACCGTGTGTACCATCATCGCCACGGTCGATCGTATTGTCCAAAAGCGGCCCCGTCCGCGTATGCAGGTGACTGAGGTCTCGCTCGTGGACGAGACGGGCGTGCTGCAGGTTGCCTTTTTCCGTCAGCCTTGGATTGCCCAACAGCTTAAGCAGGGCGACCGCCTGGCCGTGATGGGCAAGGTCGAGTTTGCCTACGGTTTTAAGCAGATGGCCTCGCCCCACTTTGAAAAGCTCGAGGACGGGCGTGCCGCGGGTACCATTTTGCCGGTCCACTACGTGAGTGACGGCGTGAGTCAGGCATGGATGCGCCGTATCGTGAGCGGTGCGCTCGAAGTGGCTGCCAATCCGTTCGATCCCATTCCCGCGCCGCTGCGCGCAAAGCGGAAGCTCATGAGCAATGCCCGTGCGCTGCGCTCGATCCACTTTCCCTCGAGCATGGCCGAGCGCGACATCGCACGCCGGCGTCTTGCGTACGAGGAGTGTCTCTGCTTGCAGCTCGCACTGCGTCTGCGCAACGATGGCGGTATGGTCGACGTGGTGCCTTATGCGCATGCCGCGGGCGGGCACCTGGCGGCGCTCAAGGAGGCCCTGCCGTTTTCGCTGAGCGACGAGCAGGAGGCCGCGTTCCAAGACATCCTGCACGACATGTGCGATGGCGGTCGCGTGATGAACCGCCTACTGCTGGGCGACGTCGGTACCGGCAAGACGGCCGTCGCCGCTTGCGCGCTGGCCGTCGCGGCCGATTCGGGTACTCAGTCCTGCGTTATGGCGCCTACGGGCGTGCTGGCGCGCCAATATGCCGATAAGACCGGCCCTTTGCTCTCGCAGGCTGGCATGTCCTGGGCGCTCCTGACGGGTGCCACGCCGGTGGCCGAGCGCGAGCAGATCCATGCGCAGCTGGAATCGGGCGAGCTCGACGTGCTCTTTGGTACCCATGTGGTCCTTTCGGATGACGTGGCGTTTAAGCATCTGTCGCTTGTCGTCATCGACGAGCAGCACCGCTTTGGTGTGGGCCAGCGCAATGCCCTGCGTGCCAAGGGCCCGGGCGCCGACCTGCTCGTTATGACGGCCACGCCGATCCCGCGCACGTTGGCGCTCTCGGTCTATGGCGACCTGGATACGAGCATCATCCGCCATCGTCCCGTTCCGGGCGCCGGCGTGACGACGCGCGTCCTCACCGAGTCGAGTCGCGACCTGGCCTATGGCGCCATTCGCGAGGCGCACGAAAAGGGGCAGCAAGCCTACGTGATCTGTCCGCTCATGGAGCCGAGCGATTCGGCCGATGAGCTCGAAGACGTGCCCGGCATCGCTCGCGACGACGAAGGCCGCGTGTCCGTGCCTGTGCCGTTGCACGACACGGCGACCGAGCTCGATCGCCTTCGTCTGGCGTTACCGGGGCTTACCATCGAGCGTCTTCATGGCCGCATGCCGGCGGGGGAGAAGGACCGCGTGATCGATGCCTTTAAGCGCGGCGAGATCGATGTGCTCGTCTCGACCACGGTGGTCGAGGTGGGCGTCGACGTGCCCAACGCCACCGTTATGGTTATCGAGAACGGCGAGCGCTTTGGTTTGGCGGCCTTGCACCAGCTGCGCGGGCGCGTAGGCCGCGGCAGCGTGTCGGGTACGTGCCTGGTCATGACTCACTCCAAGGGCAACGGCGGCGCGTCGGCGGCACAGGAACGCCTCCAGTCGCTCGAGAAGACCTCGGACGGCTTTACGCTCGCCCAGATGGACTTGCGTCTGCGCCACGAGGGTGAAATCCTGGGTTACCGCCAGCATGGCGGCGTGACCTTGCGCTTCGTTGACCTCGATGCCGACGAGGAATTGATCGAGTGGGCCCATTTGGACGCGGTCGAGCTCTTGCGGTATGCTTGCAACCTTGACTCCGTGGCGACGCGCCCCTTGCGCGATGCGGTCGCCATGCGGTATCGACACATCTTTAAGGAGGTCAGCGGAGGATGAGAATCATCGGCGGCGAATGGCGCGGTCGTAAGATCGAGGAGCCCCGTGGTCGCGATGTCACCCGCCCCACGACCGATCGCGTGCGCGAGGCGTGCGCATCTATGGTCATGTCGGCATTCGACTTCGATCTGGACGAGGTCCGCGTGCTGGATGCCTTTGGCGGCTCCGGTGCCTTGGGCATTGAGATGCTCTCGCGTGGTGCCCGCTCGCTCACCACGTTCGAGATCGATCGCAACGCTGCTCGTCTGATTACCAAGAATATCGAGTCGCTGTGCCGCGACCGTGCGCGTTGGCGTGTGGTGGGCGGCGACGTGCTGGCAAGCGCTTCGCGCGGCCGCGTGCCGGGCGGTCCCTTTGACCTGGTCCTGCTCGACCCGCCCTATGCTTATGGCGCCGAGCCGGTCGAGGAGCTGCTGCAGAACTTGACCCAGCAGGACTTGCTGGCGCAGGGTGCCTATGCGCTGTTCGAGCACGCTGCCGCCGATGCGGGTGCGCATCCGGCAGGTTTTGAGACCGTGCGCGAGAAGCGCTACGGAATAACCTCGGTCGACCTGCTTCGTTGGGTTGGTAACGGCGAGGATGATGGCAACGATAGCGACGCACCCACGGAGGATGCCCATGAGTGACACCATTAACCGCGTAATCGTCCCGGGCACCTTCGATCCCATCACGTTTGGCCACATCGACGTGATTCGCCGCGCCCGCCGCATTTTTCCCAGCGTGATCGTGGCCGTTGCCGAGTCGCAGGGAAAAAACGGCGTGGGCACCACGTTTATGCTCGACGAGCGCGTGGCGCTGGCCCGTGAGGCGCTCGGTGATATTGACGGCGTTGAGGTGCTACCCTTCACCGGCCTCTTGGTCGATTTTGCCCGCGAACAGGGAGCAGGAGCCGTGGTCAAGGGTCTGCGTGCCATGACCGACTTTGAGTACGAGTTGCAGCAGGCCGACCTCAACTACCGCCTGGATAACGAGCTGGAGTCCATCTTTGTCATGAGCGCGCCGCAGTACGGCTATATCTCGAGCTCGGTGGTTCGCCAGATTGCCTCGCTCGGTAGCGACGTCTCTAATTTTGTTCCGCCCAATGTGGTCAAGGCGCTCAAACATCGCTTTTCGTGACGTTTTTTAATGCCTGGTGGCATGTGGTAAACTAACTCGATGATATGTTACCTATGAAAGGAGACCGGATGCCGGGCGAGAATTTTCCTGGCGACAGGATCGTGAGTCTTGTCGACGAGCTCGAGGGGCTCATCGAAGAGGCTAAGACGCCGTTCGGCAAGAACGCCCAGATGAAGGTTATCGACGCCGACGTCTTCTTTAACATCCTCGACGAGATCCGCATGAGCTATCCCGAGGAATGGCAGAAGTCCCGCCGTATCCTCAAGGAGCGCGAGGAGCTTATGGCTTCCGCTGCCGCTCAGGCTGATTCCATCATCGCCGATGCTCAGCAGCAGGCCCTCACCATTGCCGGTGAGCAGGAGATTGTCCGCTTAGCTCAGCAGCAGGCCGACGACATTCGCGATCGTGCCCAGCAGTATGAGCGCGAGACGCGCTATGCCGCCGAGGATTACGCCGAGCAGGTCTTTACGCACCTCGAGGAGAACCTCAAGAGCCTGACCGGCACGGTGACCCGTTGCCGTCAGCAGCTCAACGAGGGTGCCGCCCAGCAGAATGGTCAGTGGTAATGGCTGAGTTCCCGAGCGTTACCGTCGATCTTTCCGAGCAGCTCGAGTTTCCCGGAGACTCGTACCCGCTGACCGGTAAGGTCGATGTTGCCACCTATACGGTGGGCGAGAAGGAGTACCAGCTGCAGAACGGCATTGACTACGATGTGGTCTTTACCAATGCCGGCACCGGTGTTCTGCTTACGGGCATGGTCCGCGCGCATGCAACCGGTGAGTGCGACCGTTGCCTGGAGCCCGCTTCGTTTGATATTGCCGGTGAGATCGAGGAATTCTATCTCTTTAACGAGCCCGAGGACCCCGAGGCCTACGAAGATGGCTACGAGCTGCTGGGCGAGGATCGCATCGTCGATCTGGGTGAGCCCATCAACGACGCGGTCGTCATGGATACGCCGTTCGTTGTCCTGTGCAAGCCAGATTGTCGCGGCCTATGCCCCACTTGCGGCATCAATCTCAACGTCGAGCAATGCGATTGCGCCGCTCAGGCAGAGGCCGAATGGGCCGCTGCCACGGAAAATCCATTTGCAGCATTGAAGAATCTCAAGCTTGACGAGTAAAACTGTGGTAGTATCGCTACTTGCGCGTAATCGCCACACTGGATAGTTCATAAGGAAGGTCACTATGCCCGTACCTAAACAAAAGCAGGGTCGTATCCGCACTCACACCCGCCGTTCCGCCAACATGAAGATCTCGGCTGCGGCTCAGTCCACGTGCCCCCGTTGCGGTGCTGTCAAGCTCCCGCACCACGTGTGCCCCAGCTGCGGTTTCTACAAGGACCGCGAGGTTATCGTTACCGAGTAACTGTATACTCTGGATGCGATGCCGTTCCAACTGGAACCACAATGGCCGGCTCAATGAGTCGGCCATTTTTGTATAAGGAGCATGTATATGAGTAACGTTCGCGTTTGTGTAGACGTTGTGGGCGGAGACGAGAAGCCTCAGGTTGTCCTCGACGGTATCGAGGCGGCGCTTGCGGCTGATCCCGATATCGAGGTCTTGGCCGTCGGTCCCGCAGAGATCGTGAACCCCTTTGCCGCGGCTCACGCTCGCGTTGAGGCCTTGGAGGCGCCCGATGTCATCGCCATGGATGACGATCCCATTCGAGCCGTGATGACCAAGCGCAAGTCCTCGATCGTACTTGCCTGCCGCGCTATCAAGAAGGGTAACGCGGATGCGTTCTTCTCTGCCGGCTCCACTGGCGCCATGACCGCTGCCGCTACCGCCTACGTGACGCCATTTAGGTATCAGGCCGAGGGCAAGAAGCAGCCGGTCCGTCCGTGCCTCACCAATGCACTGCCCAACCGCGCCGGCGGCCTGACGGTCCTGTGCGACATGGGCGCCAACCCCGATGTCGAGGTCGACGACATGGTGCGTTTTGCCCAGATGGGTAGCGCCTATGCGCGCGTCGTCCTGGGCATTGAGCATCCCCGCGTCGGTCTGCTTGCCAACGGCACCGAGGACGAGAAGGGCTCCAACTTCACCAAGTCGTGCTTCCCGGCCATGAAGGCCGCTGTTCCCGGTTTTGTGGGCAACTGCGAGGGCACCGATCTTACGTCGGGCAATTTTGACGTCGTGGTCGCCGACGGCATGTCGGGCAACATCGCACTCAAGGCCACCGAGGGCGCTGCCAAGTTTTTGCTGCAGGAGCTCAAGGGTGTCTTTATGTCTTCGCTCGGAACCAAGATTGCCGCGCTGCTCATAAAAAAGCAGATGCGCGAGATCAAGGCAAAGCTCTCGGGTGATGCTAAGGGTGGCGCGATTCTTTTGGGCCTGCGTGGCGTGGTCCTGATCGGCCATGGCGCCACATCGGTCGAGGCTGTTAAAAACGGTACGCTCGCGGCGGCCGAAGCCGTGCGCGCGGGGCTGGTCGAGAACGTCGCCAACTCCATGGACGGCATCGTTTTGTAAGAGCGAGTTAGAGCGCTGTTATGTGCCTCGCGGCCTGCTTCGTGGGGTAGAATCAGAACCGTGTCTTGGTACCGCCCGGGCGGTACCATTCTTTTGGTATTCATGCACTATGAGAGGAAGCGCTATGGACCGCTCCGAAATCTTCGACAAGATCGCCGAGGTCGCTGCTGACGTTCTGGGCGTCGATGTTGCCGAAATTAGCGATGAGACCACCTTTGACGACCTCGATGCCAACTCGCTCGAGCGCCTGCAACTGGTTACGGCTATCGAGGACGAGTTCAATCTCGAGATCGATGACGAGACCCTGCTCTCGCTCAACTCTGTCGCCGACGCCGTCGACGCGATCGAAAACGCCAGGGAGGCTTAGGTCTTGGCTTTATCCGAACGACTTACGCGCGCCCAGGAGATTCTGGGCCACGAGTTCAATGACAAGGTGCTGCTGCGCGCGGCCCTTACGCATCCTTCGGCCGTCGAGGGCCAGCCAGTCTCGGCAAGCTACGAGCGCCTTGAGTTCTTGGGTGATTCCATTTTGGGCGCCGTTGTCGCACGCTCCCTGTTTGTGTCCTATCCGGAGTTTGACGAGGGCAAGCTCACGCGCCTGAAGGTGTCCCTTGTCTCGGGCGCCACGCTGTCCGAGGTGTCGCACGAGCTGGGTATCGATGACATCATCATCTTTGGTGCCTCCGAGACCGGTACCGGCGCGCGCGGCCTGCACTCGGCGCTCGAGAACGTCTACGAGTCGCTCGTGGGCGCGCTGTATCTGGACGCCGGCTGGGATGCCGCGGCGGAGTTTATCCATCGTACGCTCAAACCGCACCTGGCCTCCGAGCGTGCCGAGCACCCCGCGAACCCCAAATCGTTCTTGCAGGAGTGCGTGCAAGCCGACGGTCACGAACCCCCGGCGTATAAGCTCGTTGGCTCCGAGGGCCCGGCGCATGCGCCCACCTTTACCGCCGTGGTGTTGATCGATGGTATTCGCCAGGGTCGCGGCTCCGGCTCCTCAAAGAAGGAAGCCGAGGGAGCCGCTGCACTTGAGGCACTTGACCGCATGGGCTACACCACCAACGGCGTGATTCTCAACAAGAAGCCTGTTTAAGCGAGGAACCGTGTATCTCAAGTCCCTCACGCTCAAAGGGTTCAAGTCGTTTGCCGACCGCGCCCATATGACGTTTGAGCCGGGCCTGACCGTCATCGTCGGTCCCAACGGCTCGGGAAAATCGAACATCTCTGACTCGATTCTGTGGGTCCTGGGCGAGCAGAGCGCCAAGCAGCTGCGCGGCCAGGCCATGGAGGATGTCATCTTCTCGGGCTCGTCAGCGCGCAAGCCGGTGGGTGTCGCCGAGGTCACGCTGGTGCTCGATAACTCGGACCATATGCTGCCCGTCGACTTTGACGAGGTCGCCATCACCCGTCGTATGTATCGCTCGGGCGAAAGCGAGTACCTCATCAACTCGAGTCCGTGCCGCCTGATGGACATTCAGGACATCCTGCACGATTCGGGCTTGGGCAAGGATACGCATTCCATCATCAGCCAGGGCAAGCTCGACGCCATTTTGCAGAGCCGCCCCGAGGAGCGCCGCGCCCTCATCGAGGAGGCCGCCGGCATTTCCAAGCACAAACGCCGCAAGGAGCGTGCGCTCAAAAAGATTAAGTCGATGGACGAGCACCTGACGCGTGCCCGCGACATCAATAAGGAAATCGCCCGTCAGCTGCGACCTCTGGAGCGTCAGGTCGATCGTGCGCGCAAGTACAAAGAGCTGTCCTCGCGCGCGAACGAGCTTACGCAGATGCTAGCCGTCGACGAGCTGCGTTCGCTGCAGTCGCAGTGGAACGACTTGGAGAGCCGCTCCAAGGAAGGTGCCGCCGAGCTGGAGCTTGCGCAGTACCGCTTGGGCGAAAAGGAACGCGAGCTCGAGAAGCTCCAGGTCATGCTCGAGGAAAAGGGCCTGTTTGTGGGCGATCTGGGCGAGCAGCGCCGCCATATGCAAGACGTGGTCGGCCGCATTAACTCCGATATGCGCCTGCTCGAGGAAAAGGGCCACAACATGGTGTCGCGCCTGTCCGACATGCGCGGCCAGATCTCGAGCTCCGAGCATCAGCGTCGTCGCGTGGTAGAGGAGCTCGAGGACGCGCGTGCGCAGCTTGAGGAAGTGACCGGCGCGCACATGCAGGCCCAGGAGGACGTTGATGCCGCTGGTCCTGCCGCCGCTCAGCTCCACGAGCGGCGCGTGGCGCTCGACAATCAGATTTCGCAGCTTACGCGTGAGCAACGCGATGCGCAGCGTGTGGCCGATAACGCGGCGCTCGAACTCGCCAAGGTGAAGGACTCGCTGAGCAACGCCGAGGTCGAGGACAACATGTACGCCTCACGCCTGGAGCAGATCGACGAGCAGCTCGAGGAAGTCACGGCCTCACTCGAGAGCCGTCGCGACCGCGCCGAGGAGCTCGACAGTGCACTTGATCAGGCCCGTCAAGCCCAGATTGATGCTCGCGAGGCTACCGAGGTCGCCCGTGCAGCCCTTAAGGACCTGCGTGTCCGCGAGAGCGAGGCGCGCAACAAACTGTCCGAGGTGCGCTCGGAGCTTGCCAGCCAAAAGAAGCTCGATGCCCGCATGGCTGACAGCTCGCCGCTGGTGAGCCGTCTGATGGGTGCGCTGGGCGACGATGTCTCGGGTCGTCTGGGCGACGTGCTCGAGGCCCCGCGTGAGCTTGAGGGCCTGGTTGGGCAATTGCTCGCCGGCGATATCGATGCGCTGCTGTTCGACGATGCGTCCGCGCTTGAGCGTGCCGGTCGTGCCGCTCTGGACCAGAAGAAGGCCTCGGGCGAGGCGCTGCTGGTCGCGCGCGGTGTGAGCGCCTCTGCTGCCGCTAAGGGCGCTGCCGGTTCCCGCCTGGTCGATCGCCTGTCCGTACGCGCCGGCTATGGCCCGGTTGTCGAGGCGCTGCTCGGCGGCTATTACGTTGTCGACGACTTGGCGGCTGCGCTGGCCGCGCCTGTCGTTGACGGCGTGACTTACGTGACCCCCGATGGCGCCCGCGTCGCCTGCGGCGGCCTGGTGCGTGTGGGGCTCGACGCCGGCGAGGCTTCGGGTGCTTTGGAGCGCAAGCGCCGCATCCGTGAGCTCGAGGGCCTGGAACCCGATCTGGCTGCTGTGTTTGAGCATGTGTCGGATCAGGTCGTCGAGGCCAATGCGGCCGTTGAGGAGGCGCGTGCCGCCGAGGGCGATGCCGCCGGCGAGATCGCCCGTCTTGAGGGCGAGCGCCGCTCGCTGCTCTCCGAGATTGGCCGCCTGGAGCAAAGCGCCAACAACGCCGAGGTCGAGCACGTGCGCATCTCCAAGCGCCGCGAGCAGGCCGCCGAGGCCGTTCGCGCTGCGCGCCCGCGCGTTGACGAACTCACCCGTTCGCGTGACGAGGCGCGTGCACAGGCAAGCGACCTGGGTCTCCAGATTGCCGAGGCCAACGATGAGCTCGATCGCGTTCGCCGTGACGATTCCGAGGCCGCCGGTAAGCTCGCCGATGCCAAGGTGCGCCTGGCCCAGACGAGCGAGCGCCTGCGTTCGCTGAAGGGCCGCGTGCCCGACCTTGAGCATCGTCTTGAGGGCATCGACCGTCGTATCCGCGGAACACGCCAGGCTTCGCGCTCGCTCGAGCTGCTGCGCCTGCGCGTCGACCCCATGCACGAACGCTATTCTGCCCTGTTGGAACGCGCATCGGATTGGGCAGCGCGCCTGCGTGACCAGGCCTCTCTGGAAGAGGCGGACTCCGCTTCGCTCAAGAAGACCATCGAGGATGCCAAGGCCGAGGTTGCCCGCGCTAAGGAGCGGGTCGATACCGCCACTGCCACGCAAAACGAGTTCAAGGTCGCACGCGGCAAGCTTGAGGTGCAGGTAGAGGCCGCCATTAAGGCCATTATCGCCGATGGCACCACGGTGCTCGAGGAAGCGCTCATGCTTCCTGCTCCCACCGACCGCGACGCCGCCGAGCGGGAGCTCAACCAGCTCGTGCGTCATATCAACAATCTGGGCCCCGTGAACCAGGTTGCCATGGAGGAGTACGAGCAGCTCAAGCGCCGCGCCGACTACATCGAGGACCAGCTGGCCGATCTGGAGAGCGCGCGCAAGGCGCTCACCAAGATCACAGTGGCCATTGATCGCAAGATGCGCAAGGCGTTTCTGGTGACGTTTGAGAAGGTCGACGCGAACTTCCGCGAGATCTTCGCCATGCTGTTCCCGGGTGGCCAGGCTCATCTTGAGATGACCGATCCCGAGCATCCTGCCGAGACGGGCATTGAGGTTGTGGCGCAGCCGCGCGGCAAGCGCATTACTAAGATGATGCTCATGTCGGGTGGCGAGAAGAGTCTGACGGCGCTCGCCCTGCTCTTTGCCGTGTACCGCACGCGCACGGTGCCGTTCTATGTGCTTGACGAGGTCGAGGCGGCGCTTGATGACGCCAACCTGTCCAAGCTCATCGGAGCCCTCGATGTGCTGCGTTCCGATACACAGCTCTTGGTCATTTCGCATCAGCGCCGTACTATGGAGGACGCTGACGTTCTCTATGGCGTCTCGATGCAAGCCGACGGCGTCAGCCGCGTCGTCTCGCAAAAACTCGATCGCGAAACCGGAAAGGTCGTGAATGCATAATGGGATTCTTTGACGCTCTCTCGCGCGGACTTGAGCGCAGCCGCGAGGCCCTCAACGAGGTCTTCTACTTTGGTGGCGAGGTCGACGAGGACTTTTGGGAGGACCTTGAGGACACCCTCGTCATGGGTGACATGGGTGCCGAGGTCGCTATTCAGGTCTCCGATGACCTGCGCGATGCTGCTGCCAAGAAGAACCTTAAGACCGCCCCGCAGCTTCGCCGCGCTCTGGCCGAGCAGCTCGAGGGCCATTTTGTGCCTGTTGAGCGTGATCCGTTTTCCGATACGCCGAGCTGCGTGCTGTTTGTGGGCATCAACGGCGCCGGCAAGACCACAACGGTCGGCAAGATTGCGAGCGCCATGGCTGCCCGCGGCAAGAACGTGGTGATCGGTTCGGCCGACACCTTCCGCGCCGCCGCCATCGAGCAGCTCGATGTGTGGGGCCAGCGTGCCGGCGTACCGGTTATTAAGCGTGACCGCGGCTCCGATCCGGCGAGCGTGTGCTATGACGTGCTCGACGAGGCCGATAAGCGCGACAGCGACCTGGTGCTCATCGATACCGCCGGCCGTCTGCACACAAGCCCCGAGCTCATGCGCGAGCTTGCCAAAGTGGTCAACGTGACGCGTAAGCGCGCCGCCAATATGGCTGCCGGCCCCATGCCTGTCTCGGTCGTCCTCGTAATCGATGCCGCGACGGGCCAAAACGGTCTGAACCAGGCGCTCGAGTTTAACGAGGCGCTGGGCCTGGACGGTATTATCATGACTAAGCTCGACGGCACGGCTAAGGGCGGTATCGCCATGGCCGTGGCCGAGAAGCTCAAGCTCCCGATCCTGCGCATCGGCGTGGGCGAGCAGGTCGATGACCTGCAGGAGTTTAACGCCAAAGATTTCTGCCGCGCCCTGGTGGGCGAGTCCAACTAAGGAGTAACCAGTGTTTGATTCCCTGAGCGATCGCCTCAACGACACATTTGACCGCCTTCGCGGCAAGGGTAAGCTGACCGAGGCCGATATCACCTCGGCCATGCGCGACATTCGCATGGCGCTGCTCGAGGCCGACGTTAACTTTAAGGTCGTCAAGGAGTTCGTTGCTAAGACCAAGGAGCGCTGCATGACCACCGAGGTCATGGAGTCGCTGTCGCCGGCGCAAAACGTCGTCAAGATCGTGCTCGACGAGCTCACCGAGATGCTCGGCTCCACCGAGAGCAAGCTCGTTTTTAGTAACCGCATTCCTAATGTCATCATGCTCGTGGGTCTGCAGGGCTCCGGTAAGACCACGGCTGCCGTAAAGCTTGCCTACCTGCTCAAGAAGCAGGGCCGCTCGCCGCTGCTCGCCGCGTGCGACGTCTACCGTCCCGCTGCTGCCGACCAGCTTGCCACGCTCGGTGGCGAGATCGGCGTGCCGGTCTTCCGCGGTGACGGCGAGCACCCGGTCGATATCGCCAAGGGCGCCATCCAGGAGGCCGTCGACCATCTGCGTGACGTGGTCATCGTCGATACCGCCGGTCGTCTGCAGATCGACGAGCAAATGATGCAGGAGGCCGTGGACATCAAGAAGGCCGTCAAGCCCGATCAGGTGCTGATGGTCGTCGATGCCATGACCGGCCAGGATATCGTCAACGTCGTCTCGACCTTCGCCGAGCGCACTGACTTTGACGGTGTTATCATCTCCAAGCTCGACGGTGACGCCCGTGGCGGTGGCGCACTTTCGGTGCGTCAGGTGACCGGCAAGCCCATCAAGTTCGTGAGCATGGGCGAGAAGCCCGACTCGCTGGAGCCGTTTTACCCGGACCGCATGGCCAAGCGCATCTTGGGCATGGGCGACGTCGTCGGCATCATCGAGAAGGCCCAGGAGGCCGCCGATGCCGAGCAGCTCGAGGCCGCCGAGCGCATGCTGCGCGAGGGCTTTACCATGAACGACATGCTCGACCAGATGAAAGCCGTTAAGAAGATGGGCGGCATGAAGGGCATTCTCGGCATGCTCCCCGGTGGCCAGCGCGCGCTCAACCAGATGGGCGGCAACCTGGACGAGGGCATCTTCGATAAGAACGAGGCCATCATCATGTCGATGACCAAGGAGGAGCGCCTGCGTCCCTCCATCATCAACGGCCAGCGCCGCGCCCGCATTGCCAAGGGTGCCGGCGTAACCCCCACCGAGGTCAACAGCCTTATGAAGCAGTGGGGCGAGATGAATAAGATGATGGGCCGCATGCGCACGATGGCCAATCAGGCGCAGGCCGGCGGCAAAAAGGGCAAAAAGGGAAAGAAGGGCAAGAAGATGCGCATGCCCAATATCCCTGGCCTGGACGCTATGGGTCTGGGCGGCATGGGCGGCCTAGGTACGGGCGGTCCCAAGTCCGATATGGAGCTGCTGCGCCAGATGGAAGCGCAGATGCGTAATAAGAAATAGAGCTGTAATTCCAGCTTGATATGGCAAAGGCCACTCGGAAGCTACCGGGTGGCCTTTGTTGTTGGCTTTGATTGTTGGGTTGCGTTCGGCTTCGCGTCCCGAGCTCGCGGTGCCGTGCCGTTAGTGGCAGCCGCAGCCCTCATGGCCTTCGTGGTCGTGGTGGCCGTGGCAGCCGCAGGACCCGCCATGCTCATGGGTGTGCTCGTGGTCGTGGCTGTGGCAGCCGCACGTGGCCTCGCCGTTCTGTGCGAGCGTGCCGGCGATAAGGGCCTCGACGCAAGCGTCGCAGCTGCCCTGGGCACCTGCGTATACCGTGATGCCGGCTTGGGCAAGCGCGTTGATAGCGCCTCCGCCGATGCCGCCGCAGATGAGCGTGTCCACGCCGCCGTTGGCGAGCAGGCCCGCAAGTGCGCCGTGGCCGGTGCCGCCGGTGCCCACGACCTGCTCGTTGAGCACCTTGCCGTCCTGAATGTCGTAGATCTTGAACTGCTCGCTGCGGCCAAAGTGCATAAAGATGTTGCCATTGTCGTACGTGGTTGCCACCCTCATGGTGCCGACCCCCTTTGCTGGCCATGCGGCCGTTGTCGTGGTGATGGGGGAGTACGCGATATTGCCGCCTTCGATGATGAGCGCCCGACCATTGACCAACGCGTTTGCCACCTTGCGATGCGCTCGGCTGCAAATAGCCGCCACCGTGGCGCGCGCGATGCCCATCTGCTGTGCGACTGCCTCTTGGTTAAGGCCTTCCAGGTCGCACAGGCGCAGCACCTCGAGTTCGTCGACCGTCATGTCGATGGCGTCTCCACTGGCAAGGCCGTCGGGGGTAAAGCCGCGATATTCGGGGATGATCCCAACACGGCGCAATTTCTCGCGTCTTCCTGCCATACGTGCTCCTTATCTGACATATGTCAACAATAGAATAACGAACGTGCAGATTTACGCAAGAGATTTCTGGCATATGTCAGAAAACAAGGGCTTATGTTTGGGCTGTGGGGCCGCGTGCGCCTGGGCTACAATGAATCTCGCTTGTAGGCGACTGACAGGAGGGTCAATGAGCAAGGCTGATCAACAGTTTGTAACCATGTGCCGCGATATTCTGGACCATGGCACCACCACCGAGGGCCAAAAGGTCCGTCCGGTGTGGGAGGACGGCACCCCTGCCTATACCATTAAAAACTTTGGCGTTACGGCACGCTATGACCTGCGTGAGGAGTTTCCGGCGCTTACCCTGCGTCGTACGGCCCTCAAATCTGCCATGGATGAGATCCTATGGATCTATCAAAAGAAGTCCAATAACGTGCATGACCTCAACAGCCATATTTGGGATGAGTGGGCTGACGAGACCGGCTCCATCGGTAAGGCCTACGGGTATCAGATTGGGCAGAAGAGCCATTATGCCGAGGGCGATTTCGACCAGATGGACCGCGTTCTGTACGACCTTAAGAACACGCCGTACAGCCGCCGCATTATGACGAATACCTATGTGTTTAGCGATTTGTCCGAGATGCACCTGTATCCGTGCGCCTACAGCGTGACGTATAACGTGACGCAGCGCCCGCAGGATGACAAACCGACGCTCAACATGATTCTCAACCAGCGCAGCCAGGACATTTTGGCCGCGAACAACTGGAATGTGTGCCAGTACGCCATCTTGCTGATGATGGTCGCGCAATCGGTCGATATGATTCCCGGCGAGCTGCTACATGTGATTGCCGATGCCCACATTTACGACCGTCATGTCGATATCGTCCGCGAGCTTATCGAGCGTCCGCAGTTTGCCGCGCCCAAGGTAACGCTTAACCCCGATGTGCATGACTTCTATGCGTTTACGACCGACGACCTGATCGTCGAGGGTTATGAGCACGGCCCGCAGGTCAAGAACATCCCCATTGCGGTGTAGGTGACGCGCATGACGTGTAAGCTTTCTGCCATTGTCGCCGTGTGCGATGACTGGGGCATTGGGTGCGAGGGCGACATGGTGGTGTCCAATCGCGCCGACATGCGCCATTTTGTGGCGTGCACCAAAGGGTGCCCGGTTATTATGGGACGCAAGACCCTGCTGAGTTTTCCCGGTGGGCGTCCGCTCAAGAACCGCCGCAATATCGTGCTCACGCGTGACGAGAGCTTTGCTGCCGAGGGCGTCGACGTGGTGCATAGCGTCGACGAAGCGCTCGCCGTGGTTGCCGATGAGCCCGTTGCGTGGGTGATCGGCGGTGGCGAGGTGTATCGTCAGTTTTTGCCGTGCTGCGTGGAGGCCGAGGTCACGCATAACCACTGCGTCCATCCCGTGGACACGTACTTTCCCGACTTGGACGCCGATCCCGCGTGGGAGATTGCGCGGCGTGGCGGGGTTGCCACGATTGCCTCGGGCGAGGGTGACGAGGGTCTCGATTATGAGTTCGTGACGTATCGTCGCGTTGAGGCATAAATCGCCTGGCGTGAACGGTATCATCGGGTTGATTGAATGCATGGGGCGGCGCTTAGCGTCGCCTCGTTTGGTATAGATGTGCTGTAAAGAAGGGTGCGGGCTGGCTGCTATGACTGATGCCGTTGAGGTGCTGCGAATCGATTCGCTCGAGGACGAGCGGCTCGATGCCTACGTGCGACTGACCGAGCGTGAGCTTCGCTGCGTGCTGGAGCCGCAGAAGGGCATTTTTATCGCCGAGAGCGCCAAGGTCATCGAGCGTGCGGTTCGCGCCGGATACGAGCCGGTGAGCTTTCTTTTGGGCGAACGCTGGCTCGATCAGATGATGCCGCTGTTTGAGCAGCTTGTTGTGCGCGAGGGCGCAGGTCCGGTTCCTGTGTTCGTGGCCTCGATGGAGCTCATGGAGCAGCTGACGGGTTTTAACGTGACGCGCGGTGCGCTCGCGGCATTCCGTCGTCCACGCCAGATTCCGGTAGCCGAGTTCTTGAGTGGCGTCGTCGAGGCGGCGGGTGAGCGCCCGGTGCGCGTGTGCGTGCTCGAGGGCATTGTCGACCACACCAATGTCGGCGCGATTTTCCGCTCGGCGGCTGCGCTGAACGTCGATGGCATTTTGGTGAGCCCCACTTGCTGTGACCCGCTGTACCGTCGCTCGGCCCGCGTGAGCATGGGCACGGTGTTCCAGGTGCCCTGGACGCGCATTGGCAGCGAGGCGCGCGTATGGCCGCATGATGGGCTGGCGGCGCTGCACGATGCCGGCTTTTCGTGTGCCGCCATGGCGTTGACGGATGATTCGGTGTCGCTGGACGATCCCGTGCTGCAGGAGATTGACCGCCTAGCGATCTTTATGGGTACCGAGGGTGCCGGCTTGGGCACCAAGACCATTGCCGGCTGCGACCGAGCCGCGCGCATTCCGATGGCGCACGGGGTCGATTCACTCAACGTTGCCGCTGCGAGTGCCGTCGCCTTTTGGCAACTGTGCCCGCATGTGAGCAACGAGTACCACTACCAGCCGGGGCTGTATCACTAGGCAGATATTTCGCACCGGGCTCTGGTTCGGGACGTTTCGGCCGACGTCGGTCGGTGCTAAGCTGGTTTTGGCTTTCGTTTTAAAGTGCCGTTTTGTTGTTTGACGTACGCTGGTGGGGAGGGCGTGTGGCTAAGAAATCTACGGCTATCGATGTAACGCAGGGCGTTATTTGGCAGCAGCTGCTGTCGCTGTGCGTCCCCATCTTCTTTAGTTCGTTCTTTCAGCAGGCATACACGCTTATCGGTACCTATATCGTCGGTCAGTTTGGCGGCAAGCTCGCGCTGGGTGGCATTCAGGCCACGATGGTGCTTACGGAGCTCTGCATTGGTTTTTGCGTCGGTGTTGGTGCTGGATGTGCCGTTATTACCGGCCAGTTTTTTGGTCAGCACGATGACGAGCGCTTGAGCCGATCGGTCCATACGGCCATGACGCTCGCGCTGGTGGGCGGCATTGTCATTTCCATTCTGGGCATGGTGTTTGTCGAGCCGATGCTTGTGCTGATGAATACACCGCATGAGCTGCTGGCCGAGGGTGTGGCGTATGCCCGTTGCTACTTTGCCGCCATGTTTGCGGCGCTGCTGCTCAATATGGGGACGGCGTTGTTGCGCGCCGTGGGCGACACGCGCGGTCCGGCGGTCATTATTGCCTCCGGCTGCTTCGTCAACGTGGCGCTCGACATTCTCTTTGTCGCCGTGCTGCACATGGAAGCGCTGGGCTGCGGCATCGCGGTGGCGCTGACTATCTGCACCAATGCCACGATGATTGTGATCCGCATGATGCACGCTCCGGGGGCGCGGCGGTTGTCGCTATCCAAACTCGGTATCGATCGCGGCATTTGCAAGAGCATGCTTTCGTGCGGTTTGCCGCTGGGCGTTCAGTCTGCGGCGTATTCGATCTCCAACGTTTTGATTCAGGTGTCGGTCAACTCGTTTGGAGCCGATGTTACGACCGCTTGGGGTCTTTCCGGTCGCCTGGACGGCATTATCTGGATGGTGACCGAGGCGCTTGGTGTGTCGATTACTACGTTCTCGGCGCAGAACTTTGGTGCGCGCAATTACGATCGCATGCGAAAGGGATACCACACGTCGCTCGTGCTGTCGTTTGTGCTTATCGGTGGCCTGTCTGCCGTGCTGCTGGTATTCTCGGGCCCGCTTTCGCGTCTGTTTATCGACGATGTCGCAATTTCGGCCTACACCACGACGATTCTTCATTTCATCGCGCCGTTCTACGCGATCTTCTCGATTATCGAAAACGCGTCCGGCTCCATCCGTGGCGCTGGCGTGAGCTTCCAGCCTATGATGCTCACGATATTCGGCACGGTCGTGCTCCGCGTGGCGTGGGTGTTCGCGATTATGCCGCTCGACCCCTCGCTCGAGCATCTGCTGCTGGTCTACCCCGTAACCTGGGTAATAACCGCCACGATGTTCACCATCTACCACCACAGCGGCAACTGGCTAGGCCGCGCCACTGCCTAATGATCCCTGGGGGGACGGAGGAAAACGGCTCATTGCTCTCCGTCGTGATGTCGATGATCCGTTTCCCTTCGTCCCCTTCGGATCAATTAGTATTCGATGCCTTGGCGGGCCAGGAGGCCTTCGTCGAAGTAGTGTTTGACGAGGCGCATTTCGGTGACCAGGTCGGCGAGGTCCGCGATGGGCAGCAGGCCGCGGCCGGTCAGTATGAGCTCTGTGGTGTCGGGTTTCATCGCGATCAGTTCCTCGACATCCTCGCGCGTCACGAAGCCGCGGCGCATGGCCTCGCCGAGTTCGTCCAAAATCAGAACGTCGACCTGTGAGATCTGCTCGCGTGCGAGCTCCATGATCTGTGCGGCGCAAGCCTCGGGCGTGTCGCGGTCGGCCTGTACAATTCGTAGCCCTAGGCGTGGTGCCGCATCATGCTCGGCGCAGTGCAGCTTCTTGGCAAACTGAAGCATGAGCACGTTAAGTCCATAGCCCGTGGCGCGCAGCGCGAGCCCCAGCGCAGCCGTCGTCTTGCCCTTGCCGTCGCCCGTATAGATCTGAACCTTGCCGACTTCGAGTGATGCCATCTCTATTCTTTCGTGCCCGGCGTCGGTTTATCGCCGGCCGGGTTGGGTATTCTAGTTAGCATTATCAACCCCAGTAGATGGAGTTCAAGCAGATGGAGATGGATGACAACAAACGTAGACGGAATATGATCCTCTACGTGCTCATCGCCTTCGTCGTCTACCTCGTGCTCTCGACCGTTCTGTTCCCCAACATCGGTCACACGCAGCAGATTACGAAGACCGATTATTCGACGTTTGTCAAAGCGCTCGATAAGAAGAGTGTCGACAAGGTCGAGTACAACACGGACGATTACTCGATTTATTACACCAAGAAGGGCGAGGACGAGAACATCGCCTACAAGACGACCGGCGTGCCGAGTGACACGGGCTTTACCGATCGCGTGCTCGAGGCCGGCGCCTCGCTGGAGTCGGTGGTTCCCGATAAGAACTCGGGCCTGATGACTTACTACTTGCTCACGCTCGTCCTTCCCATGGCGATTTTCTTCCTCATCGGCTGGTGGCTCAACCGCCGTATGAAGAAGGCCATGGGCGATGACGGCCCGTCCATGAATTTTGGTGGCGGCGGCTTTGGCGGCGGCGGTCTGGGTAAGTCCGGTGCGCGCGTTATCGCCTCCAAGGATGTTGGCGTGACCTTTAAGGATGTTGCTGGTCAGGAAGAGGCCAAGGAATCCCTGAAGGAGGTCGTCGACTTTCTGGAGAAGCCGCAGCGCTATGAGGAAATCGGCGCCAAGCTGCCGCGCGGTGCTCTTCTCGTGGGCCCTCCTGGCACTGGTAAGACCCTGCTTGCCAAGGCTGTTGCCGGCGAGGCGGGCGTACCGTTCTTTAGCATTTCGGGCTCTGAGTTCGTCGAGATGTTCGTCGGCCGTGGCGCCGCCAAGGTGCGCGACCTGTTTAAGCAGGCTAAGGAAAAGGCCCCCTGTATCGTATTTATCGATGAGATTGATACCATCGGCAAAAAGCGTGACGGTGGCGGCTTTAGCGGCAACGACGAGCGTGAGCAAACGCTCAACCAGCTGCTGACCGAGATGGATGGCTTCGACAACCACAAGGGTATCGTCGTCCTCGCTGCCACCAACCGTCCTGACAGCCTCGATCCCGCTCTGCTGCGCCCCGGTCGTTTTGACCGCCGCATCCCCGTTGAGCTGCCCGACCTGACCGGCCGCAAGAACATCCTCGAGCTTCACGCCAAGAGTGTGAAGACCGAGCCGCCGATCGATCTGACCGCGATTGCCCGCGCCACGCCCGGAGCCTCGGGCGCCGACCTGGCCAATATCATCAACGAGGGCGCCCTGCGCGCCGTTCGCGAGGGTCGCAAGCGTGCAACCCAGGACGACTTCGAGGAGTCGGTGGAGGTCGTCATCGCCGGCCAGCAGCGTAAGTCCACGGTGCTGTCCGATCACGAGAAACAGGTCGTGTCCTATCACGAGATCGGCCATGCCATCGTTGCCGCCCGCCAGAAGGGTTCTGCGCCGGTTACGAAGATCACCATCGTGCCGCGTACGAGCGGTGCTCTGGGCTACACCATGCAGGTCGAGGAGGATGAGCGCTTCTTGACCACGCGCCAGGAGGTGCTCGACAAGCTCGCTGTCTACTGCGGCGGACGTGCTGCCGAGGAGCTCATCTTTGGTGAGATGACGACTGGCGCGGCCAATGATATCGAGCAGGCCACCAAGCTCGCCCGCAACATGGTGACGCGCTTTGGTATGTCGGAAGAGTTTGGCATGATGGCGCTCGGTACCGTTCAGAATGCCTACCTCAACCAGGACACGTCGCTCACCTGTGCCCCCGGTACGGCCGAGCGCGTCGACGCGATCGTCGCCAAGCTGATCGAGGACGCACATGACCGCGCCCTGCAGATCCTCAAGGAGAACAAGTTTAAGCTCCATGAGCTGGCTCGTTATCTGTACAAGAAGGAGACGATCACGGGCGAGGAGTTCATGAATCTCCTCACGCGCGAGAATCCGCTGATGCCAAAGCAGCAGTAAGGCTGGTTGCACAACGTCGAACGCCCCATTTGAGTTTCTATCTCAAATGGGGCGTTTTGTTTGGGAGGGATATGTATGAAGATCGTGGTGAGTGCCTGCTTGATGGGAGAGAGCTGCAAATATAACGGGCTCGACAATTACCATCGCGCGTTGGTCGAGGCCTGCGAACGCACAGGGACCGAGGTCCTGTTGGTGTGCCCCGAGGTTTTTGGCGGCTTGCCCACACCGCGCATGCCGTCCGAGATTGTGAATGGCGAGGTTTGTACCTGCGAGGGCATCTCGGTCGATCGCGAGTTTCGCCTGGGTGCAGAGCGAGCGCTCGATATGTGCGAGCAGGCGGGCGGCCCGTCCGAGATCGCTGCGTGCGTCTTACAGGACCGTAGCCCCTCGTGCGGTGCGGGTCGCGTCTACGATGGCACCTTTAGCGGCACGCTCACTGTGGGCAATGGTGTTTTTGTCGATCTGCTGCTGCGTCACGGGTACCGTGTGATTCCGGCTAGCGAGTTCGATCCCAGCATACTGGAACATTGTCCACAGCACTCGAACCCAACACTTCCTCACGGGTGACCGTTTTGGCATCATCCGTGAAGTTGATATTGAGTACGACCCGGTCATCAAAGACGTAGACCGAGTTGACAGGCGCCGTACCCATGCAGCCCCTCCCCACGGCCCTCGCGCAGGAACGCGCACACGGCCTTCCCGTCTCTTGCGCCTCTCCCGGAACTGTCCACATCAGCGTAGCCAATCCAGTCCGCCAAGGGCTGCAGCCCGGACAACGCGGCGATGGAGGGCTTCTTCGGCCTGCTCAAGAAGGAGTTCTGGCACGGCAGGGACTGGTCGGACTGGACCCCCGCCCGCTTCATCGAGGAACTCGGGGGCTGGATCGGCCGATACAATACGGAGAGGCGCAGCGATGCGCTCGGTGGCCGCACCCCGGCCGAGTTCCGCTCCGCGCTGGGAAGGGCCGCGTAACGGTCCAAGAAATCGTCCGCAGTCCCCATTCTTGCCCCTTTGGGACGGCTTCTTGTTGGGGCGTGCCTGCCCCAAACCCTGCTAGGAAAGAGTGCAGCAAACTGGAATTTTAAATTACTCTTTGCAAATAACCTTTGAACCTTCACCATCAATTACAATTCCCTGACGATTGTTAATTGGGCATAGATTCAAATCCGAAAACTCAGTTATTATTTTCTCGGTAACTTTCTTAAATGGTGCTGTAAGAAAATGCGGAAGAACATAGAAATCAATCAAATTAAGCCCTGCATCATCTTCTTGTGAGTAGTCCTCCGGCTTTTCATCCATTTGATCGATATATTGGATGCTTGGAGCGCATACAATCGCACCTGCCGATTCACCAATCATCAGTTTTCCTTTTGCCAATTCTTTCTTCAACAGCTCATCCGTTCCCGTTTTACGGAGCTGGTCTATAAGGAAAAAAGAATTTCCGCCGGTAAAATAGATCACATCCGCATCTTCAAAAAGAGACTGCATCGTTGAATAAGCCTCCGTTGAAATATCAATTTCAGTTACGATTGCTCCCAACTTTTTGAATAATTTTCGAGCCGAGCCGACATAACCGGTGTAGCCTTCACGCAGCGAAGCTGTTGGAATAAATGCGACTTTTTTATTTTCAATTTCTTCCTTTATCAGACTTCCTACACTTGAAAAGTGAGAACATAAAAACAGTTTCATCAATATCCTCCTTTATGTATAAATTCTTATTTGTTGAACTAAGCCGTGTATACCATACTCTCCAATGAAAGAACGCCCTAATATAGCGAAATTTTGCCGTTTTCCTGCGTACGTGCGTACACACTCCACAGGAATTCTAAGGTGCCTGCCCCCTTAGCACACGGACTTTGGAACAAAGTCTAGTGTGTTACGCCTTGCCAGAGGTGTACAGGCTCCCGGTATGCACGTACGAAGCAATTGCCATCAATGCGCTATATAAGTGGCGATCAAGTTCGCATAAAGCGACCTTGATCCCGCAAAACAAAAGGCAGGATACCATCACCACGATGATACCCTGCCTCTGTTCGTTCCTGTTTGCCGTTCCGAGTAGTCCTTCCGCAGAGTTTCCGATAAACAAAAAACGTACCCGAACCCTTTCTCGTAAAGAATCGGGTTCGAGTACGAACTGAATGCTGGATCAATAAAAAACCACCAGAAAGGTGCCCGTCCCCTTTGTGGTGGTTTTGGGCCAGCCCTAGAGCGTGTGGCCGTAAGCGTCGGCAGCCTTGATGGCGGCGGCGAACTTTTCGTCGGTGAAGGGCTCGGGGTTGCCCTGCTTCCACTCGTTGGTGGCGTGCGCGAACTCGCACAGGGCAGGGATGTCGGCCTCGGAAAGGCCGACCTGCTCAAGCGTCACGGGCAGCCCCATCTGCTTGTTAAAGGCGGCGTAGCGCTCAAGGTTCTTGGTATCGCCCGTATAGGCAAACAGCACGAGCACGCCCAGGCTCACGACCTCGCCGTGCAGGTAGGAGCCCTCGCGCGGGATGCTGCACGTGGCGTTGTAGAACGCATGCGCCACGCTCGAGTTGTAGTAGTAATCGTTTTGGTTGGTCAGGTTCGAGACATAGCCCGTGTTGACCACGATGTCGAGCGCGATCTGCTTGACGGCCTCGCTCGACAGGTCCTGGCGCACGTCCTCTAGACCCTGCACGCCATAGGTAAACAGCGGCTCGGAGCAGGTGTGGGCGAGTGCCAGGCCAAGTCCGGCGGTGTGCTCCAGGTTGCCGGCGCTCGTGGCGTACTCGACCTCGGGCTGCTTGGACAGGGCATCGCCCACGCCCGCCCAGAAGTACTCCGCCGGAGCCTCGGCGATGATCTTGGGGTTGATGAAGATGTGCGCGGGGCGGTTTGGGTACGAATAGCCCTCGAGCGAGCCGTCGTCGTTGTAGACAACGGCAATGGCGGTCGCGGCCGAGCAGTTGGAGCAGATCGTCGGTACCGTAAAGACGATCTTCTTGAGCTCGATGGCCGCTGTCTTGACGGTGTCGAGCGCCTTGCCGCCGCCGCATGCGATAAGAACGTCGGCTTCTTGGCAGACAGGGGAGTTCACAACCTTGGCGATATTGGCGCGCGTACTGTTGGTGCCGTAGACGCGCGTCTCCAGAATCTCGACGTCGGTGCCCTCCAGCGCCGCTTCGATACCGGGAAGCGCCGCTGCCAGCGCTCGTTTACCACCGATAATCGCGACCTTGGTCGCTCCGTACTCGTCCAGTGCGCCGGGCAGCTCGTCAAAGCAGTCCTCGCCGACGGTGTAGTCGCTCATTCCAATCGTGCGCATAGCAGCCTTCTTTCGTTAGATAAAGTGCTTTCAGGTATTTTGCTCCAAGTGAGTGCTTGCGATCGCGAGAAGTTTCTAAAGTATGAAACCGATGTTGAGGGTTTTTCGCCGGCGTTGACCGTGTTACCATACAGCGCATAAGCGTTGATGGGGACGAGTAGTCGGCCGTCCGCATGCTACAGAGAGCGGGGAGCGCTGAGAACCCGTGCATGCGACCGATGAAAATCACCCCGGAGCTGCGGTCCCAACGGGCGCGCCGCACAGGCACGTCTTAGTAGACATCGCCGAGATGGTCGTCGATACAGACCAGCCGAGTAACGGATGCGAGCGCGCGAATACGCGGGCGAGGGCATCTAAGCTGGGTGGTTAAACGAAGAGCTTTTGCGGGCGTGCAGCCCGTTTGTGGCGCTTCGTCCCAGCTTGTAGGGACGGGCGCTTTTTTGGTGCCCAGAGGGCGTGCGCGCCCATGACAAGAAAGGGGTACCGTGGCAAACGAGTACAAGCAGACGATGAATCTGCCCAAGACCGGTTTTCCCATGCGTGCCGGTCTTTCCAAGTCCGAGCCCAAGCGGCTCAAGGACTGGCAGGACAACAAGGTCTACGAGCAGGTTCTGAAGAAGAACGAGGGTCACAAGAAGTTCGTGCTGCACGACGGTCCTCCGTACGCCAACGGCCCGATCCACATCGGCCATGCCATGAACAAGATCTCCAAGGACATGATCAACCGTTACTGGATGATGCAGGGCTATGAGGTTCCCTATGTCCCCGGTTGGGACTGCCACGGCCAGCCGATTGAGCACAAGGTCGAGGAGAAGCTCGGCACCGAGAAGTTCAACCAGACCTCCACGGCTAAGATCCGTGAGCTCTGCAACAAGTTCGCTGTCGAGAACATCGAGCTGCAGAAGGCCGGCTTCCGTCGTCTGGGTGTGCTCGGCGACTGGGACAATCCCTACCTGACGCTCTATCACCAGCACGATGCCGCCGACATCGAGGTCTTTAAGGCCATGTTCGATAAGGGTATGATCTATCGCGGCCACAAGCCGGTTCACTGGTGCAAGCACTGCCATACCGCGCTGGCCGAGGCCGAGATTGAGTACTCCGACGAGACGAGCCCGTCCATCTTCGTGCGCTTTGAGATGACTTCCAAGCCCGCCGGCCTCGAGGACTTCGACGGCCCGGTCGACTTTATCATCTGGACGACCACGCCGTGGACCATCCCCTCCGACCAGGCCGTTTCCCTCAAGCCCGGCGCCGCCTATGTCGCCGTTGAGCACGAGGGCCGTGCCGAGGTCATGCTCGAGGACCTGGCTCCCAAGTGCTGCGAGGAGTTTGGCTGGGAGTACACCCCGGTTATGGTCGACGGCAAGCCCTATGTGGTTCCCGCCGAGACCTTCCACCACATCCACTACAAGCAGCCGATCTTTGACGGCGTTGAGGGCGTGGCGCTGCTGGCCGATTACGTCGGTGTCGATGACGGTACCGGTATCGTCCACAACTCGCCCGGCCACGGCGTCGACGACTACTTTGCCTGCCTCAAGGAGGGCATCACCGACATCTGCATGCCGGTCGACGACGACGGCAAGTTCTACACCGGTGAGGAGTTTGGCACCGGTGGCCCCTTCAGCGGTATGGATACCGACGAGGCCAACCCTCACATTATCGAGTTCCTGCGTGAGCGCGGCACCCTGGTCCTCGAGAAGAAGATCACGCACAGCTATCCGCACTGCTGGCGCTGCAAGCACCCGGTGCTCTTCCGTGCTACCGACCAGTGGTTTGTCTCGATGGACAAGACTGGCTTGCGCGAGCAGGCTGGCAAGGAGGTCCGCGAGAACGTTAAATGGTATCCGGCGCATGCCGCCAACCGCATTGGCGCCATGGTCGAGCAGCGTCCCGACTGGTGCATCAGCCGTCAGCGCAACTGGGGCGTGCCTATCCCCAGCTACACCTGCGCCGACTGCGGCGAGAAGGTCATGAACGACGCCACGCTCGACGCCGTCATCAAGCTCTTCCACGATAAGGGCTCCGACGCCTGGTTCACCGACGCTCCCGAGAGCTACCTGGGCGAGGCCTGCGTCTGCCCCAAGTGCGGCGGCCATCACCTCAAGGCCGATAAGGACATCCTCGACGTGTGGTGGGATTCCGGCGTTTCCTGGAAGGCCGTCTGCGAGTACCGTCCCGAGCTGGAGTATCCGGCGGATGTGTACCTCGAGGGCTCCGACCAGCACCGCGGTTGGTTCCAGAGCTCGCTGCTTACCTCGGTGGGCGCCAACGGCCACGCTCCGTACAAGGCGGTCGTCTCGCAGGGCTTCACCCTCGACGGCCAGGGCCGTAAGATGTCCAAGTCGCTTGGCAACGTCATCGACCCCAATAAGGTCTGTGACGAGATGGGCGCCGACATCATCCGCCTGTGGGTCGCCTCGGTCGACACCAGCTCCGACGTTTCCATCGACCACGAGATTCTCGCTCGTACGTCCGATGCCTACCGTCGTTTCCGCAACACGCTGCGCTTCCTGCTCTCCGAGCTTGAGGGCCAGTTTGAGCCCGAGACCGACGGCGTCGCTTTTGCCGACCTGCTGCCGCTCGACAAGCTCATGGTTGCCCGTCTGACCCAGGTCCAGGCCGAGGTCGACGATGCTTACTCTTGCTACGAGTTCCCGCGCGCTTACCGTGCGCTTTACGACTTCGTGGTTACCGAGCTTTCCAACGTGTACCTCGACGCCCTGAAGGACCGTCTGTACTGTGAGAAGCCCGGCTCGCTCGAGCGTCGCAGCGCCCAGACCGTGCTCGCCGAGCTCTTCTCGATGCTCATGCGCGACCTGCAGCCGATCTTGTCCTATACGGTCGACGAGGCCATGGCCTATGCGCCCGCCGGCTGCGTCGATCACCAGAAGTACGCCGCGCTGCTCGATTGGTACAAGTCGCCCATCACGGTCGACGAGGCCAACGAGTTTGAGGGCGTGCTCGAGGCTTCACTCGAGCTCCGTAGCGTCGTGACCAAGGCCCTTGAGGATGCCCGCTCCGCCGGCACCTTCACCAAGAGCCAGCAGGTCCGCGTCAAGGCGGTCGTTCCCGCCGAAATGTATGCGCTGCTGACCGGCGACAAGGCCGTCGACCTGGCCGAGTTCTACATCGTCTCCGATGTTGAGCTTACCCAGGGCGAGGAGCTTTCTGTTGCCATCGATGCTGCCGAGGGCGAGTGCTGCGACCGTTGCTGGAACTACCGCACCACCGTCGGCGAGTACAACGGCCACGCTCACATTTGCAAGCGCTGCGCGAATGCCCTTTAAGGCACGGTAACTCGGCATTTTATTTATAGGGAGAATTTAGGCGCCTTCGGTCCATTTGCTCCGCTGAAGAAAAGCGACATTCCGTTATCCGGAATGCCGCTTTCTTTTATGCTGGTTATTTATCTGACGTTAGCGAATGTGTCGTGCGCTCTGCGTGTGGCAATATAAGATGGTTATTTGCGTTAAACGGAATTTGATTATCTGAGGGTAGGGGATTTCTTTGGGTCGTGGTGCGGATATGACGCCGCCTTTGCGTTGGCGGTTGGGTGTTGCTGGTGGGGTGGCGTTGGTTGTGCTGCTTGTTGACCAGCTGACCAAGCTTGCGGTTCGTGCCGTGGGCGACGCCTTGCATGTGACCGTCATCCCCGGTGTTTTCGACTTTATGTTTGTCCGCAATATCGGTGCTGCCTTTAGCATGGGCGAGGGGCATGGCATCGCGTTTGCCGTGCTGGCGTTGGCGGTCATTATCGCTATTGCCGTGTACCTCGTTCGTGCACCTCAGCTCGCCCATCTTGAGGTTGTGGGCATGGCGATTGTTGCGGGTGGTGCTATCGGCAACGCTATCGATCGTTTGGCCTTTGGCTTCGTGACCGATTTTATTGCCACCACCTTCATCGACTTCCCCGTCTTCAATGTGGCCGATATCGGCATTACGGTCGGTGTGGTGCTGGCGCTCTTCGGTTACATGTTCTTGAGCCCCGCGGCTCGTGAGGTCGATGCGACCGCCGAGCTTAACGCCCGTGACGAGGCCCGCGCCAAGCGCAAGGCTAAACAACGTGGGGAGCGTGCCCGCAAGATTCGCGAAAGGACTGAGCGCTAATGGCCGACATCCATATCCTTGTTGCCGACGATGCCGCTGGTCAGCGTCTTGACGCCTATCTGGGCGCCAATGACGGCTGCCCTACGCGCTCTGCCTGCGCACATCTGATTGAGGGTGGGGTCGTAGTGGTCAATGGCGAGACCTGCCTGTCCAAAAAGTACGCCGTGCGAGCCGGTGACCGTATTTCGGTTGATTTGCCCGAACCGCACGATCCCACCGACGTGATTCCCGAGGCCATCCCGCTCGACATTCGCTATGAGGACGACTACCTCATCGTGCTCTCCAAGCAGCGCGGCCTGGTGTGCCATCCTGCGCATGGTCATGAGAGCGGTACGCTCGCGAATGCGCTGGTCTATCACTGCGGTATCGACCATCTGGGCACCGTGCAGGGCGAGGACCGCCCCGGTATCGTACATCGTTTGGATCGCGATACCTCGGGTCTTATGCTTGCGGCAAAGGACGACGATACCCAGCGCGCGCTCCAAAATCTTATCCGTACGCGCACGCTCGACCGCCGCTACATTACGCTCGTTCACGGTCATATCGCCATGGATGAGGGCACCATTAACACCGGCATTGCCCGTTCTACACGTGACCGTGTCAAGATGGCGGTTTCCGATGATCCTTTTGCACGCCAGGCCATCACGACCTTTAAGGTCCTTGAGCGCTTTGATTCCACGCGCTTTGATGACGGCTACACACTCGTTGAGTGTCACCTGTTTACCGGTCGCACGCATCAGATTCGCGTGCACATGCGCCATATCAACCACGCCTGCGTGGGCGATCCGCTCTACGGTAAGTGCGATGCGCGTGCCGATCAGGGTCTGACCAGGCAATTCCTCCATTCCCGGCGCGTGGCGTTCGATCATCCCGTGACGGGAGAGCGCATTGAGTGCCGCGACGAGCTGCCGTGGGATCTCGCCGCCGTCCTCGACGACTTAGCCCCGCGTTCGCTTGGCCGCACTGCTGCCGGCGACGAAATCATACCGCAGCTCGGCCTGCTCGAAGCCTAGCCAGTATTAGGTGGTTTCTTGAACTCGGTAAGCCTGCGGTAAGATATACGGTTGTTTACGTAACACGTTCCTGGGAGCCTGCATGCTCGCCTTTTTACAAACCAACACACCCATCGTGATCTTCAACCAGATTGTCGTCACGCTGCTCACGGTCTGCTTCTTGTACCAGGTGGTCTTCTTTGTCATCGGTGCTCTCCGCGGCGAGGTCGCGCCTCCCAAGGCCAAAAAACTCCACCGGTATGCCTTCTTTATTGCAGCACACAACGAGGAGGCCGTTATCGCCAACCTCGTTCGCTCCATCAAGGACCAGGATTATCCGTCCGAGCTCATCGAGGTCTTCGTGGTCGCCGATGCCTGCACCGATAACACCGCGCAGCTCGCGCGCGAGGCGGGCGCTGTCGTGTACGAGCGAAACGACCTGGCCCGTAAAGGCAAGAGCTGGGTCATGGACTTTGGTTTTGACCGCATTCTTAACGAGTATCCCGATACCTTTGAGGGCTTCTTTATCTTCGATGCCGACAACGTTATCTCCCGCGATTACGTCTCCAAGATGAATGACGCCTTTGACCAGGGCTTCCATGTGGTCACAAGCTACCGCAACTCCAAGAACTTTGGCAGCTCGTGGATCTCGGCTGCCAACGCCACTTGGTACCTGCGCGAGGCGCGTTTCCTTAACAACGCGCGTAATATCTGCAAGACGTCCTGCGCCGTCTCGGGTTCGGGCTACCTTATCTCGGCTAGCGTTATTGAGGGCATGCACGGCTGGCAGTTCCATACGCTGACCGAGGATATTCAGTTCACCACGTTCTGCGCTATTCACGGCATTCGTATTGGCTATGCGCCGGCGGAGTTCTTTGACGAGCAGCCTGTGACGTTTAAGGCGTCCTGGAAGCAGCGTATGCGCTGGACCAAGGGCTTCTACCAGGTGTTCTTTACCTACGGTAAGCATCTGGTCAAGTCGACCTTCCGCTATCATCGTTTTGCCGCCTACGACATGTTTATGACGATTGCCCCTGGTATGCTGTTATCGCTGATTTCGATGCTCGCCAACGCCACGTTCCTGATCGTCGGTGGTCTTTCGCATGGCTTTTTGGCTACCGAGGTTGAGATGCAGGCTTGTGCCGCCTCGCTCATTATGACCTTCGCGATGATGTATCAGACCTTCTTTATCCTGGCGCTACTTACGACCATCTTCGAGTACAAGCACATTCATTGTGCGCAAAAGTGGCGCCTGGTGACCAACCTGTTTACCTTCCCGATCTTTATGTTCAGCTATATCCCCATCACGGTGGCTGCGTTGTTCCTGAAGGTCGACTGGGTCCCGACGCAACACGCTGTCAACGTTACCCTCGACGAGGTCATGCAGGGCGCTAAATAACCACCACCAAAACCACCACGAAGGGGACAGGCACCTTTGTGGTGGTTTTTGCTTTTGAGTGACTGCCACGGGAGGTGTTCAATGGTCTATATTCCCTTTTGGATCTGCGCCTTTGCCGGTGCGGTGATTGATGTCCGTGAACGGCGGTTTCCCAACGCGCTTGCCGCCGCATGCGCCGTGGCGGCGTTTGCAGGCGTTTGGCTGGACAGGGGCTTGAACACGGCGCTTGACCACGCCGGTCCTGCCGTTATCGTGTACCTTTCCCTTGTGCTGACCGAGTCGCTTTGGCGGCGTTTCCGCCAGGCCCCCGGCATCGGCATGGGGGATGCCAAGGCGCTTTTCGCGCTTTGCACGCTCGACCCTCTGGGCGGCATCGTGGCATTTGCCGTCGCGCTCCTGGTCCTGGCCCTCTCCTGCCTCTTTACAAAATCGCGCTCCCTGCCTTTGCTCCCGTTTTTGGTGCCGATATTTGCCATAATCGAGGTCGTGGGCTGGACATTGTAACCGATTGCGCATCCTTTTTAAGGAGCATGCCATGGCAACTAATCAAGAAACGGCCGTCATTAAGGCGCGCATGGACCGCATTCCCGCGGCGTTGTTGCCCGAGCTGGTCGAGCGTATCGCCGCCGACCGCGCCTCGGGTGTCGTTAATCCTTATCGATGCTGCGACGACCAGGTCATTCGTCGCATAGATCGCGCTGCCGACAAAGGCACGCTTATGCGTCCGGCGTTTATGCGCGATACCGAAAAGATTCTTCATCTTCCTGCGTACACGCGTTATGCAGGCAAAACGCAGGTCTTTAGCTTTCGCAGCAACGACGACCTGTCGCGGCGCGGCCTTCATGTGCAGCTCGTCTCGCGCGTTGCCCGCGATATCGGCCGTGCCCTGGGCCTCAACTGCGATTTGATCGAGGCGATTGGCCTGGGCCACGATTTGGGCCACACGCCCTTTGGCCATGCCGGCGAGCGTTTCCTCAACGATATCTATCACGAGCGTACGGGTCGTTATTTTTTCCATAACGTGCAGTCCGTCCGCGTGCTCGACGCGCTGTACGGCCGCAACGTGTCGCTCCAGACGCTCGACGGCGTGCTGTGCCATAACGGCGAGTACGAGCAGCGTGTCTTTGAACTCTCGGACATGGCGTCGTTTGACCAGTTCGACCGTACCGTCGAGGACTGCATTGCCACGGGCTATGGCGCGATCGAGCACCTGCGCCCCATGACCCTCGAGGGCTGTGTGGTGCGTATCTCGGATATCCTCGCCTACGTTGGGCGCGATCGCCAAGACGCCATCGCGGCGGGCCTGTTGTCACCCGACGCTTTTGACGATGGCCTGGGCGGGGCTTACAACAGCTGGATCCTCACGCACGCTTCTATCGATATCGTTGAGCATAGCTACGGCAAACCGCGTATCGAGATGAGCGAGGACCTGTTTGAGGAGATCCGCCGGGCGAAGCGCGAGAACTACGAGAAGATCTATAGCAAGGGCGGTATCGAAGGCGATTCTGAGGCAGAGTTGCGTGAGGCCTTCGAAAAGCTCTACGACCGTTGCCTGCAGGATCTAAATAAAGGCGACGAGTTCTCTTACATCTTTAAGCATCATGTTTCGCGCATTGAGCAGCAGCTTTCCTACTACGATCGCACGTATGCCTGGCAGGACGACAAGGATCAGGCCGTCGTCGATTACATCGCAAGCATGACGGATGGTTATTTCTGCGAGCTGACGAGCAAATTGTTCCCAGGTCTAAAGTTTCCGCACCGCACCTATATTAACGAACGGTAGTTCGTATCCTTTCGGTATACTGTTGGTCAACAACGATTTTGATTAATGCACGGGATGGCTATGGACGACCTTTTTTCTGCTTCGACGCGCGAGCGCTCCTTTAAAAATGCGCCGCTTGCGGTGCGTATGCGCCCCAATTCGCTCGACGAGTATGTGGGCCAGCAAAAGGCCGTCGGTAAGGGCTCGTGGCTGCGCGCCGCGATTGAGCATGACGTGCTGTCGAGCGTGATTCTGTACGGCCCGGCTGGCACGGGCAAGACGACGCTGGCCCACATTATCGCCAGCCATACCAAGAGCGAGTTTGTCGAGGTCAGCGCCGTGACGGGCACTGTGAAGGACCTGCGCCGCGTAATCGATGAGGCTAAGACCCGTCTGAACACCTACGACCGCCGCACCATTCTATTCATCGATGAGATTCACCGCTTCTCTAAGTCGCAGCAGGATGCCCTGCTGCATGCAGTTGAGAACCGTACCGTCATTATGATTGGCGCTACGACGGAGAACCCGTACTTCGAGGTCAATTCGGCACTGTTGTCGCGCGGACGCGTGGTGGAGCTTGAACATCTGAAGGATGAGGATATCGCCACGCTTATTGAGCGTGCGCTCGAGGCACCACAGGGCTTGAACGGAAAGTTTTCTGCCGATGATGATACGGTCAAGACCATCTGCACGCTGGCCGCGGGTGATGCGCGCTCTGCCCTGACGACGCTCGAGCTGGCGAGCGAGATTGCCCTCACGCGTCCCGATACCGAAGGGACGCCAGCGCCGGCGGCGGGGGAGCGTTATCCCATCACCGTCGATGACGTGAAGATTGCCAACCCGCGCCGCGGTTTTTCGTATGACAAAAACGGCGACATGCACTATGACATTATCAGTGCGTTCATCAAGTCCATGCGCGGCAGCGACCCCGATGCCACGATCTATTGGCTCGCGCGCATGATTGACGCGGGGGAGGATCCTAAGTTTATCGCCCGTCGCATTATGATTCAGGCTTCTGAGGATGTTGGCAATGCCGATCCGCAGGCACTTTTGGTGGCACATGCCGCGTTTAAGTCTGCCGAGGTCATTGGCTATCCCGAGTGCCGCATTAACCTGGCTCAGGCTGCACTCTATGTGTGCTTGGCGCCTAAATCCAACGCGTGCGAGGCTTCGATCGATGCGGCGCTGGCCGATATCCACTCTAGTGGGCTTCGCGAGGTGCCGAGTTATCTACGCGATCGCCATCGCCCGGGCAGCGATGAATACGGTGTGTATAAGTATCCGCACGATTATCCCGAAGGCTGGGTCGACCAGCGCTATTTGCCCGAAGGCTTAGAACGCGGTGCATTTTGGCAGCCTGCCGGCCGCGGTTGGGAAGAATGGCGCGTAGAGCAAAGCGAACGCGACCGCAGCGGGAATGCACCGAAGTAGCTGCTGATAATTTTGTCCCACGTTGCTGCTCTTGGCATGTTCGGTCCCCTTTGGGGTACCATGGAAAGCGTTTGTATTTCGATTCCTTTGGGAGGCTTGTATGAGTCCCATTCAAATCGCCTTGCTGCTGCTTGCCGTTGCCGGCGTGTGGGCTATCGTTGAGCTTGCGCTCACCCTGCGCAAAACCCGCACCGTTGTCGACTCGCTCGACAAGACGGTAACCGACCTCAACAATACGATTGCCGAGGCGCAGCCCGTGGTGGCAAAGCTTGATGGCGCCGTTGACGAGCTTACGCCGGCACTTGCCCAGATGGAGCCGCTCCTCAAGTCGAGCAAGACTGCCGTTGATGCTCTGACGTCTAACCTCGTTGAGGTTGAGGCGGTCGTTCGCGACATTTCCGAGGTCACGGGCAGCGTGGCCGAGGCCAGCAATGCCGTATCGAGCGTGACTGATTCTGCTGCTGGCGCCGTGCAGAAGCTCTTCAATAAGGTGAAGGCTCCTGCAGCCGACGCCGATCGCAAGCTCGCCGCTGCCGCCGCCGAGGCCGAGCAGCCTACTGAGCGCGTTCTGATTGGCGATGACGATGCCGCTGCTGACGACGATGATGTTCAGAAGCCCGCAGCCAAGCCTGCTCAGTATTACACCTATACGCCTGCCGAGACCTCCGAGGAGTCCTGCGATGAGTAGTGAAGCAACCTGCCCCATCACGCTGAGCGTTGCCGGTGATCCTCGTCTCGCGCGCTTGGTGCGCATGACGGCCGCCAATGTCGGCGCCCTGTGCTCTATGTCCGTCGATCGCATCGAGGATATCCGCATGGCTGCCGAGGAAGCCTTCATCTTTGGGTGCACCGCGGTCGACTGCGACGACATCACGATCAATTTCGATGTGGACGAATCTCACGTCGGCATGACCTTTACCTTTGGGGAACAGGCCACCGTCGACGAGGATGACCAGGCTACTGTGTATGCCGAGCTCATTCTTGCAAGCGTGTGCGATTCCTACGAAAAGACTGCGGCGCCCCTAACGCTTTCCCTCGACCTCAAGGCGGATATCTAATATGACCGAACGTTCCCGGAGCGGCAAGACCGCTTGGGACAAGGAGAAAACCCGCGAGCTGTTTCGTCGTTATAAGGAGACCGGTGATCCGGATGCCCGCGAGCAGCTCGTCATGTCCCATATGAATCTGGTAAGGTTTCTTGCCAACAAATTTAAGAACCGCGGCGAGCCGCTCGATGACCTTTTGCAGGTCGGCTATTTGGGCCTGCTCAAGGCTATCGACCGCTTTGACCCTGAGCGCGGGCTCGAGTTCACGACGTTTGCCACGCCCACCATCTTGGGCGAGATTAAGCGCCACTTCCGCGACAAGGGCTGGAGTGTGCGCGTGCCGCGTCGTCTGCAGGAGCTCTCGGCCAAGGTCAACCAGGCTACCGATAAGCTCACCAACGAGCTGCAGCGTTCGCCCAAGGTTGAGGAAATCGCCGAATACCTGGACGTGACCGTCGACGAGGTGCTCGAAGCCATGGAGTCGTCCTCGGCCTATACCTCGGTGCCCATCGAGGCCCCCGGTGCGTCCGATTCCGATGATGCGCCTTCGATTCTCGATCGCTATGCCGACGACGACAACGAGCTCGACTTTACCGATGACCGCCTGGTAATCGAGGAAGCCATCCGCGATTTCTCGCCGCGCGAGCGCGAGGTTATCGAGCTGCGCTTCGTTAAGGGCATGACCCAGATCGAGATTGCCAAGAAGCTTGGCATCTCGCAGGTGCAGGTCTCGCGCCTGCTGCGCCGTACCCTTAAGAAGATTCAAGATAAGATCGACCCCGACGGAGTGATGATTCGTTCATGAGTGAGCACCCCCAACAAATCGACCGCGCGCTTCGCGATACCCGCATTCTGACGCTGCGCATTTGGGGTGTCGTCGGCTGCATTGTCATCGCTGCCGTCATCTTTAACCTTATGGGCATCCTGGCACCGGTCATCGAGTTTCTCGCTGTCGGTTCCATCATCGCTTTTGTGATGTCTCCGATCACCAACTGGCTCGAGCATCACGGCGTCGGACGTGGCCTCGGTTCGCTCATCGCACTCATTGTGGTTGTTGCCGTGCTCGTCGGCGTCGTCTGCATCCTATCGCCTATTTTGCTCGGTCAAATCATGAAAGTCCTGAGCCGCCTGCCCGAGCAGCTTCGTGTTGCGGGTGGCGATCTCAACGAGATGCTCTCGCACGCCAAGACGCTCAATAACACGCCGCTCAAGGAGTATCTGGACGACAATCTTTCTTCGCTGGTTACCGTAGCGTCCAAGTACGTCTCGCAAATCGCTGCCGAGCTCGGTCGCGGTGTATTCCCGCTCATTACCAACACGGCCTCGCAGCTGTTCGTCATCTTCCTGGGTCTGGTGCTTGCCTACTGGCTTGCCTGCGATTATCCCCGCATGCACCACGAGGTCTGCACCATCATCGGGCAGGAAAAAGAGACCTCGTACCGCTTTATGGTGGCCATTCTTTCGCGTTCGGTCGGCGGATACATACGTGGCATGGTCATCACATCGATCTGTGGCGGTTTTCTTGCCTTTATTGGTTTTACGATCATCGGCCATCCGTATGCAGCACTCATGGCTATCTTTACCGGCATTATGCACTTGGTTCCGGTTGTCGGTCCCTGGGTGAGCGCGGCGATCGCCACGGTGCTCGGTTTTATGTTCAGCCCTATGCTGGCGTTATGGACGCTTGTCGTGACCATGGTGGCTCAAAACGTCACCGATAATGTCATTTCGCCCAAGGTCATGCAGAGCTCGGTGCAGGTGCATCCCGTCATGAGCCTTACGGCCCTCGTTATCGGTTCGGCACTCATGGGTCCCATCGGCATGGTTATCGCTATTCCGCTGTGCGCGGCCCTCAAGGGCATTTTCGTCTACTACTTTGAGAACGAGACCGGTCGTCAGCTCGTGGCATACGACGGCGCCGTGTTTAAGGGCACTCCGTATCGCGATACCGAGGGCAACCCGGTCGCCGCCTACGACGCGCTTGGAGACGATACGTTCATCTATGAGTCCGAGCTCATCGGCAACGAGACAGCACCCGAGGCCAAGGCCATGCCCAAGCCCGAGCTCGATAATCCCTGGATCAAGCTCTCGGGGCTTCAGCCCGACGCGACAGGCTTTTTCAAGAACCCCTTCGCCAAGGATGACGATTCCAATACGGACGACGACACCAAAACCGGCATCGACGGCTCCATGGACGATTCGGATTCCAAATAGGCCCTGTTAGCGTTTCTTGATGTTGTAAATAACAATAAACGCGATCAAAGCGATTGATAAGGGGCCAGCCACATAGAAAAAGATGGCGTCAATTGCGCTTAGGGTGTAATACGCTTTATCGCCAGATGTTACTGCGTACAATGCGTAGCCAAATCTCGGCTGGTTCACATACCAGCTCGAGTAAGCGAAGATTGCTAAAAGGGCTACCGAGGTTAGTGCATTCACGACAAACCGTTTGCTATTCATCGATCGCTCCTTCCGGACGATTTTTATATGGTATTTTACTAAATCTATTTTTTTAAAGATTGCTTAGTCCTAAATAACATGCACTTTCGCTGGAGGGTCGCTGTTTGGCGGCCCTCTTTTTTGCACAGGCGCGGTGGGATGGTAATATCGTTACGTTTGAACTGTTTCGATGTGAAACCGAGGAGATTCCCTCTATGAGTGCTGACTACCCGTCAATGACTACGGCCGAGATTCGCTCCAAGTTCCTCAACTTCTTTGAGGAGCGCGGTCTTAAGCTCTATCCTTCTTCGTCCCTCGTCCCCGACGATCCTTCGCTGCTGCTTGCCAACGCCGGCATGAACCAGTTTAAGGAGTACTACCAGGGCAAGAAGACCATGAAGGAGATCGGCGCGATCTCCTGCCAGAAGTGCGTCCGCACCAACGACATCGACTGCATCGGCGAGGACGGCCGCCACCTGTCCTTCTTTGAGATGCTCGGCGACTTCTCCTTTGGCGGCGTCTCCAAGCAGCAGGCTTGCGCTTGGGCCTTTGAGCTCATCACCAAGGAGTTCAAGCTGCCGCTCGACCGCCTGTATTTCACCGTCTTTACCGAGGACGACGAGACCCATGACGTGTGGCGCTCCCTGGGCGTTGCCGAGGATCACATCTCGCGTCTGGGCGAGGACGACAACTTCTGGGCCGCTGGCCCCACCGGCCCCTGCGGTCCGTGCTCCGAGATCTACTTTGACATGGGCGAAGAGGTCGGTTGTGGCAGCCCCGACTGCAAGCCCGGCTGCGACTGCGACCGCTTCCTTGAGTTCTGGAACCTCGTGTTTACCCAGTACGACCGCCAGGAGGACGGCTCCATGCCGGAGCTGCCGCACCGCAACCTCGATACGGGTATGGGTCTGGAGCGCATGGCCGCTATCATGCAGCACAAGACCGCTAACTACGACGGCGATCTGATGCAGCACCTCATCAAGCTCGGTGAGAAGATCAGCGGCAAGACCTATGACGCCGACGATTACTCCGGTGCCAGCCGCTCCCTGCGCATCATCGCCGACCACTCCCGTGCCGTCGACTTTATGATCTCCGACGGCATCCTGCCCGGCAACGAGGGTCGCGAGTACGTCCTTCGCCGCCTGCTCCGCCGTGCCGTGTTCCACGGTCGTCTGCTGGGCATCGAGGGCGCCTTCCTGACCAAGTTTATCGACGAGGTCAACGCTCAGATGGGCGAGGCCTATCCCGAGCTGCTCAAGAACGTCGCGCTCGTCAAGGGTATCGTCGCCTCCGAGGAGGAGCGCTTCTCCACGACGCTCGACAACGGTCGCGTCTACCTGGATGAGGCCCTGGCAGCGCTTGCCGAGGGCGCTGTGCTTCCGGGCGATGTTGCCTTTAAGCTGCACGACACCTTTGGTTTCCCCATCGACCTGACCGTCGAGATCGCCGGCACCGCTGGCCACGACGTCGACATGGACGGCTTCACCGCCTGCATGGAGGACCAGAAGGCCCGCGCCCGCGCCAATGCCAAGGGCGACGCCTGGGGCAGCTTCAACGACGTGTGGGTCGAACTTTCCGACAAGGTCGCCGCGACTGAGTTCGACGGCTATGACAACGATGTGATCGTAGGCGCCAAGGTTGTTGCCATCGTGCGCAACGGCGAGTCCGTCGAGTCCGCTGACGCCGGCGAGGACGTCGAGGTCGTTCTCGACCGCACTCCGTTCTATGCCGAGATGGGTGGCCAGCAAGGCGATGCCGGCAAGCTTTCCGCCGAGGGCGTTGTTCTGACCGTTGCCGACACCAAGAACCACAACGGTCTGTATGCCCACGTCGCGCACGTTGTCGATGGCACGCTGACTGTCGGTGCCGCTGTGACCGCCACGCTCGACGCCGAGCGCCGTGGCTTCCTGCGCCGCAACCACACCGCCACCCACCTGCTCGACGCCGCGCTTAAGCAGGTCCTGGGCGAGCATGTCTCCCAGGCCGGCTCGCTGGTGACGCCTGAGCACCTGCGCTTTGACTTCACGCACTTCGAGGCCCTGTCCTCCGAGCAGCTCAAGGCTGTCGAGGACCTGGTCAACCAGCAGATCTTCGCCTCCAAGCCGGTCGTGACCCGCGTCATGGGCATCGACGAGGCCAAGGCCGCCGGTGCTGTCGCCCTCTTTGGCGAGAAGTACGGCGACGTCGTCCGCGTCGTCTCCGTGGGCGCCGAGGATCAGCCGTTCTCCCGTGAGCTCTGCGGCGGTACGCATGCCGCCAATACTGCCGAGATCGGCCTGTTCAAGATCATTTCCGAGTCCTCTACGGGCTCCAACGTCCGCCGTATCGAGGCCGTGACCTCCAAGGGCGCTCTCGACTACATGGCCGACCGCCTGGCGCTCGTTGACGCCGCTGCCGCTGCGCTCAAGTGCCGTGTTGACGAGGTTCCCGCCCGCGTGGAGAACCTGCAGGCCGAGCTGCGCGAGACGTCCAACAAGCTCAAGAAGGCACTCACCGGTGGCTCCTCCGACGCCATCTCTGGCGCCATCGAGGGCGCTGTCGAGCTGAACGGCTACAAGCTCGTCGTCGCTGAGCTTCAGGGTCTTGAGGCTGCTGACCTGCGCAATGTGTGGGATACCGTGCACCAGAAGGTTGCCGGCCCCGTCGCCTGCGTCGTTGCCAGCGTTACCGAGAAGGGCACCCCGGCCCTGCTCGCCGCCGGCTCCGATGACGCCGTGAAGGCCGGTTTCCACGCCGGCAACGTGATCAAGCAGATCGCGGGCCTGGTCGATGGTCGCGGTGGCGGTCGTCCCAACATGGCCCAGGCCGGTGGCAAGAATGCTGCCGGTATCGCCGATGCCCTCGCGGTCGCCAAGACCGCGCTCGGCGCCTAAGAACCTAAGTAGTCGCTGTGGTCGCGCTCGCACTGGACATAGGGGAGACCAGGATTGGCATTGCCGTCTCGAGCCGTGATGGCAAGATGGCGATGCCTATCAAGGTGCTTCCGGCTGCCGAGGTCACTGGTATGGCAAAGACGTTTCGCTACCTGGTCGAGGACTATGAGCCCGATATCCTGGTAAGTGGACGTCCCTTGACCATGGCAGGTGAGCCCGGCCCCCAGGCCGAGCGCGTCGCCGCAGTGGCCCAAAAGATTGCCGACGAGCTCGAACTTCCGCTGGAGTTTGAGGACGAGCGTCTGTCCTCGCAGGAGGCCAAGCGAATCCTGCGAGAGCAGGGACTCAACGAAAAGCAGATGAGGGGCAAGATTGACATGATCGCCGCCAGCCTGTTCTTGCAGACATGGCTCGATCGTAAAAACGAGGAGGTTTCGCATGCCTAGCGCTTCCGATCCGCGCCAGCAGAATCGCTATGGGCAGCCTACGCCGCGCCCTGCCCAGCCTGGCCAGCGTCCGGCACAGCCGACCCAGCGCGCAGCTCAGTCTGCCGCGCGTCCGGTGCAGTCCTCCTCTCGTTCGGCCCAACCTGTTCAACGGACGGGTCAGCAGCCTTCTGCTCGTTCGGTTCAGCATCCGGCTTCTCACGCGGCTCAGCAGCCCACTGCTCGTTCGGCTCAGCCCGCAGGCGGTATTCGCTTTAAGCAGCAGGCACCTACCCAGAGAACGCAGGCCCCCCAATCGCATTCGCATCACGCTCGCGGCTCGCATGGCGTTGCTCCGGCGACCCGCTCGAGCTACAACACGCATGCTCGTCGCGGTGCCCAAAAGAAAAGCTCCCTGGTGCCTATGATTGTCGGCGTCGTGGTGGCCGTAATCGCGCTTGCTGCTATCGCTTTCTTTGTCGTGCCTGCCGTCAAGGGCTTCTTTACCGGTGAGGATACGAAGGTCACGGCTGGTCAGCAGGTTACGGTGACCATTCCCGACGGTGCTTCGGGCGATACGATCGCCTCGATTCTCTCCGAGAACCATATCGTCGAAAATCCTAAGGATTACTACGCGGCGGTGAAAAAGCTCAACGCCGATATGTCGCTTAAGCCTGGCACCTACTCGTTCTCCACGCTCATGGATGCGACCAAGGTCGTCCAGCAGCTCATGGAAGGCCCCAACGCGGGCTCCAATGCGCTGACTATCCCTGAGGGCCTGACAGTCGATCAAGTCGCGGACCGTGTGGCCCAGGCCTACGACAGCATCTCTAAGGAAGACTTCCTCAATCAGGCCAAGGCCTCTAACTACGTGGACGACTATAGCTTCCTTAAGGGCGCCGCCAACGATTCGCTCGAGGGTTTCTTATTCCCCAAGACCTATTCGTTAGGCGATTCGCCGACGGCTGATGACGTGATTCGCGCCATGCTCGATCAGTTTAAGACCGAGTACAAGTCGCTTGACTTTGCGAGCTGCGAAGCCAAGATCAAGGAACGCTACGGTGTGGAGATGTCCGACTACGACATCGTCAACTTGGCCTCTATCGTTGAGCGCGAGGGCCTCAACGCCGATCAACGTGCGCACGTGGCCTCGGTCTTCTACAACCGCCTTGCCGGCAAGCTCGACGGTCTGCGCTATCTCAACAGCGATGCGACCATGATGTATGTCACCGGTGGCGAGGTTACCGCCGATGACCTGCAGAGCGATAGCCCGTATAACACCTATAAGCACGAGGGCCTGCCACCCACGCCCATCTGCTCTCCGTCGCTCGAGGCACTCAAGGCCACGCTTGAGCCGACCGACTCCGATGACCTGTATTTCTACATTACGCAGGACGAGGAGTACTTCTCGCAAACCTACGAAGAGCATCAACAGTCTTGGAATTAGCATGAGGATTTTTAGCCCCAAACGATACGTTGCCTCGGTCGATCGCATCGACCTTGATACCCTGTGGGCCGACGGCAAACGCGCCATTCTGCTCGATCGCGATAACACTCTGGTTCCGCGCGACACCGAGCAGGTTCCCGCCGCGGTTTCCGCTTGGCTCGATACCGCCCGCGCCAAAGGCTTTAAGCTGTGCATGGTGTCCAACAACTGGCATCGCGATCAGGTCATGGCATCGGCGCGCGAGCTGGGGCTCGAGGCTATCAGCCACGCCATGAAGCCCGCCCCGTTTGCCCTGAAGGCGGGTCTTAAGCGTCTGGGCGCTACGGCCGACGAGGCCGTGCTGATCGGTGACCAGCTGTACACGGACGTGTGGAGCGGTAACTTTGCCGGCGTTGACACTATTCTGGTCAAGCCGCAGGCAACCCAGGACCTGTGGTACACGCAGATCTTCCGTATCTTTGAGCGCCGGGCCCTGCGCGACCTTCCCTGCGAGGAATAGGTTTCGCCATGTCTCAGCACATCAAACACGGCTGCGACCATATCTTCTTTATCGGCTTTTTGGGCGCGGGCAAGTCGACGCTTGCGCGCAACGTGGGCACTATGTTCAAGCGTCGATTCATCGATACCGATCGTTTGGTTGTGCGTCGATGCGGCAAGTCGGTGACCGAGATATTTGAGACCGAGGGCGAGGATCGGTTTCGCGAGCTCGAGACCTCGGCACTCCGTTCGCTTCAAAGCGAGCGCAGCCTGCTGGTATCGTGCGGGGGTGGCATCGTCGAGACGCCGGTGAACATTGAGCTGATGCACGAGATGGGTACGTGCGTGTACCTCGAAGGCGACTTTGAGGACTCGTTGCGCCAGATTCGCCGCTCCGATACCCGACCCGATTTCCGCTCGCCCGAGCATGCTGCGCGCCTGTTTGAGCATCGCCGTCCTTTGTATCGCGAGGCCGCCGATATTACCCTTGATATTCGCAACAAGTCCTTCGAGGACGTTTCCTACCTTTGTGCCGAGATGCTTTTGGAGCGTGGGCTGCTATGATTCGCCGTCAACTGATCAATTTCCAAAACCGCAGCGTCGATGTCCGTGTCGGATTGGGCGCGTTCGAGGAGCTGTCGCGCATGTTTGCCTCGGCTGTGGGCAAGCCTAAGCGCGCGATGGTGGTTTGGAACGACGCCACATCCGAGCGTTTTGGCGAGGTTGTTGAGCATGCGCTGGTCGACGCCGGCTTTGCCGTGTCGCTGCTCGTCCTCGAGGTTTCGTCTGCCGGTGCTACGCTGGTCGATGCCGATGCCGTCTTTGGCGCCCTGTCGGCCAACGGCATTACCTGCGACGATCTCGTTGTCGCTGTCGGCGACACGGCGACCTGCTCGGTCGTTTGCTGGTGCGCCGATCAGTGGTGCGGTCGCACCGAGTGCGCCTTGCTGCCGACGACGTTCGACGCCATGCTCACGGTCGCGACGACCATGAAGCCGCTCGTCGACTCGTCGGCGAATGCGCTTCCCGCTATCGCGTTCCGTCCCGAGCCGGGCCTGGTCGTGTGTGACCTCGACCTTGTTCGCGCGGCGGACCCCGAGGACCTTAAGCTCGGTTATGCGGTACTTGTTGGCACCATGCTTTCGAGCAGCAAGTCCCGCTGGAATCAGTTTACTGAGACCGTCCCCGAGATTCTCTCGGGCGAGGAGGTTGCGCTCGTCAATGCCGTTCAGTGGTCTCAGACTGCCCGCAAGGACGTACTGATGGCCACGAACCCGAGCGCCCGCCATGCGCTCGATTTTGGCAAGACGGGGGAGCGCACCCTGCGCGCCTGCTTGGGCGATGCCGCTTCGCCGGTGCCTGCCTACCAGCTGTTGTCCGAGGGCATGCGCTTTGAGGCGCGCCTAGCCCATGATGCCTGCGACTTCGATATCGATTACGTCTTTGAGGTCGATGACTGCCTGGAGGACTTTGGTATCGAGGAGCTTGCCTTTGATCTGGAGCCTGCCGCATATATCGAGGAGTTCCGCAGGCAGCAGTTTGCCCGCTCGAACCGCAGCATGTTGCCGCTGCCCGCGGCACTCGGCGCCATTCGTCTAACGAGCGTTGAGGACGAGGTTCTTGAGCGCCATGCTCACGCCTACTTGGCTTCTCGCAAAGAACTTCTCTAAGATTTATTGACATCCATCGTCTTTCGTATCATGTTGAGGGGCGGGTTTCAATCGGTCGTGGATCACATGCGATTCCGTCGTTCGGTTGAGACCCGTCCCGCACTTTTAGAGACAACAAGAAAGGAATCTGCATGTCAGAGTTTGCTGCCGGCCCTGCCGGTCGTATCGAGCGTGTCCGTGTCCTGATGGCTGAGCGCGGCTACGACGCTATCGTGGTTCGTGACGAGGCCAATCTTCGTTGGCTTACGGGCGTGAAGGGCGTCTTTGATTACACCTTCGAGTTCCCGCACGCGGCGTTTATTACGGCTGGCCAGTGCCTGTTCCATACCGACTCGCGCTACCTCAACAGCTTTGAGGAGAACACGCCCGCCGGCAGCCCCTGGGTCTACGACATGGACGAGGGCACCATCCCCGGTTGGGTCGCCGGCAAGATCGCGGCCAACAAGTGCCGCGTCTGCGCTGTCGAGGACGACATGCAGATCAACTTCTACCAGGGTATTCAGCGTGGCCTGGAGGATCGTTCTGTAGCCTGCATGCTGCCGCTGATGCATGACGACATTCGCAAGATGCGCGCCATCAAGGACGCCGAGGAGATCGAGCTCATGCGCCATGCGCAGTCGATCACCGACGCCGCCTTCCAGCATATGCTCGGCTTTATTAAGCCCGGTATGACCGAGAAGCAGGTTCGCAACGAGCTCGAGAACTTTATGTTCGCCAACGGCGCCGACAGCCTGGCCTTCGGCTCCATCGTGGCGAGCGGCCCCAACACCGCCAACCCGCATGCCGTCCCGAGTGATCGCGTAATCGAGAAGGGCGACTTCGTCCTCATGGATTACGGCGCGGGCTACTGCGACTACCGCTCCGACATGACTCGTACCGTCGTGATGGGCGAGCCCACCCAGGAGCAGCTCGACTTGTACGCGCTCGTACGCCGCACCCACGAGGAGTGCGTCGCCGCTATCCATCCGGGCGTCGAGGGCAACGACATTTTCAAGCTTTCCAAGAAGATCATCGGCGATGCCGGCTATGGCGATTACTACAACCATGGTCTGGGCCACGGCGTCGGTATCGACATCCACGAGCTGCCCAACTTCAACCGCAGCAAGAATATCATCGAGGTTGGCTCGGTTATCACCATGGAGCCCGGCGTCTACCTGCCCGGCGTGGGCGGCGTGCGCCTGGAGGACTACGGCGTGGTCACCGAGAACGGCTACGAGCCCTTCACCAAGACGCCGCATGACCTCCACGTCATCGATTGCTAGCTCATTTCGATAGATTTTGGGGCGGGACGTCCGGATCGATTCGGACGCCCCGCATTCTCTTTTTATGCGCTCGCTGCAGGCGCCGTCTGCAAGTGTATAATTTTGGTCGTATGTAATTTGGACGCTTGTGCGTTCTGCCCATAACAAGAAAGGTCGATATGCCTACCATTTCTACCGCCGACTTCAAGAACGGCCTCGGTCTCCGCATTAAGGACAAGGTCTACACCATCGTCGAGTTCCAGCATGTCAAGCCGGGCAAGGGCGGCGCATTTGTGCGCTACAAGACCCGCGACATCAAGAGCGGCCGCGTCGTCGAGAACACCTGCAACGCCGGCACCAAGTTCGAGAGCGTCATGCTCACCACCCGTGAGTTCCAGTACCTCTACAACGACGGCACCGACTACATCTTCATGGACAACGAGTCCTATGAGCAGGTTCCCGTTCCCGAGGACATGGTGGGCGAGAACTCCAAGTGGCTGCGCGAGAACGACATCTGCCAGCTGCTCTTCGCCGACGATGAGCTCATGGGCGTAACCCCGCCGATGTTCATCGAGACCACCATCGTCCAGACCGACCCGGGCTTTAAGGGCGACACCGTCCAGGGTTCCACCAAGCCGGCCACGATCGACACCGGCGCTGTCATCCAGGTCCCCATGTACCTCAACGAGGGCGAGGTCATCAAGGTTGACACCCGCGACGGCAAGTTCGTCTCCCGCGTCTAGCAACCAACTCTTCTAGGAGGACTCATGCCCCAGGAAATCAAGATTGACGGCATCGGCATTTCGCCCGATGTTCTGACCGCCATCGTCTCGCGCGCCGTGTCGGATGTCGAGGGCATCGCCTCCGTTGGCGTCAAGGACCTTGCCACCAACCTTGTCTCCATGATGCTCTCGTCCAAGGCCCCGGCTTCCGAGCCGGCGGTCGAGGCCGAGGTCGTCGGCGACAAGCTCGCACTCACCGTGCGTGTCGTGGTGTTCTTTGGCTATCCGTTCAAGAAACTCGCCGAGGTCGTTCGCGCAGCCGTGGTCGCCGCCATCGATGCCCAGGTGGGCGTCGAGGTCGAGCGCGTTGACGTTTGCATCGACGGCCTCGTTTTCCCCAAGGAGTAACCTTTGAGCCTTAAGGTTTATCGCGGGCGCACGCTTGCCCGCAGTCAGGCGCTGCAGCTGCTGTTCCAGGCCGAGGCCACGGACAGTCCGCTCGAGCGCGTCCTCGAGGGCGATTTCCTGATCTCGAAGGGTCCCCTCGACCCCTATGCGCTGGAGCTTTGTCGCGGTGCCTACGAGCATATCGATCGCATCGACTGTGCCCTGCGCGCCGTCGCCAAGAACTGGGATCTTATGCGCATGCCCGGCGCCGACCGCAACCTGCTGCGTATCGCCGTCTACGAGATGCGCTTCCTCACCGACGAGGAGGTCTCGGACGCTATTGTTATCAACGAGGCCGTCGAAATCGCTAAGGCTTATGGCACCGACCAGTCCGCATCGTTTGTCAACGGCGTGCTGGGCAAGATCGCTCGCAGCGAGGAGCTGCCGGGTGAGGATTTGTACCAAGAGCTGCTGGCCGAGGATCGCGCTCGCGAGGAGGCACAGGCTGCCGAGGCGGCCGCCAAGGTCGCTGCCGCTCAGGCTGCCGCCGGTGTACTTGCCGAGGATCCGGACGCTGCTGAGGCCGTCGAGGCCGACTCCGTCGAGGAGTAGCCATGCCAGAGGGTTCCGTCCGCAACTTCGATGAGATCTCGGATCGCCTGGACCAGATCATCGCCACCGTTCGCTCCAAGGATACGTCCCTGGAGCGTTCGCTCGATTTGTTTGACGAGGCGATTGAGCTTGGTTCCCGTGCGGTCGATATGGTCGACAAGTTTGAGCTGACGCCGCGTGAGGCCGACAAGCTCGAGCAGGAATACGATGAGGATGCGGCAAACGAGTCCCAAGATAGACAGGCTGCATCCCCGGATACGAATGGTTGATGGCATTCATGAAACGCGTGCGTCTCGATGACGAACTGATTTCACAGGGCATCTGCGCCGATCGCGCGGATGCCCTTCGCACTCTTATGGCCGGCTTGGTCTCGAGCGGCGGTGAGCGTTTGACCTCTCCGGGGCTTAAGGTGATGCCGGGCCTGCCACTGCACGTTAAGGGGCGCATTCCGTACGTTGGGCGCGGCGGCCTTAAGCTTGAGGGTGCGCTCGATGCGTTTTGTATCGATCCCACGGGCCTTGCCTGCCTGGACGTAGGCTGCTCTACCGGCGGCTTTACCGATTGCCTGCTCAAGCGCGGTGCCGCGACTGTTGTCTCGGTCGACGTGGGCCGTGCTCAGTTCGACTGGTTGCTTCGCCAGGACGATCGCGTGACGCTGCACGAGCGCACGAATGTGACGCAGCTGCCCGAGCTCGGCTACGGCGACGCAATCGACCTGGCCGTGTGCGACGTGTCGTTTACGAGCATCGCGAACATCATCGACGCCGTGCTGGCGTGCCTGACGCCGACGGGGTCGTTCTGCACGCTCGTGAAGCCGCAGTTTGAGGCTCCGGCGGCGCTGGTGGGCGAGGGCGGTATCGTGACAGATCCTGTTGTCCGCCACGATACGCTCGTGGCGGCTATTGAGCTCTTTGCCGCCAAGGGCCTGTTCCCGCTTGACGTGTGCGTGTCGCCCATCCATGGCGCCAAGGGCAACGTGGAGTTTTTCCTGTACGGCACGAGGTTTGCCCCCAGCGAGCGCTCCGATGACGAGTTGCAATCCCAGGTATCGGCTTTGAGCGAGAAAGCTGCAACGCTATGAAGGTCTTTCTGGTTCCCAATTACTACAAGCAAGAGGCGGTCGAGAGCGGCCTGATGCTCGAGCTTTGGCTGACGCGCCAAGGCTACGAGGTCGCATGGGCGGCCGACCAGCGCTCCAAGATCCAGAGTACGCCCGACGTGGATGGTGCCGATCTTGTCATCACGCTCGGCGGCGACGGCACGTTGCTTCGTGCAGCCCGTATCCTCAACTACCGCGAGATTCCTATTCTTGGTCTTTCCTATGGTCACTTGGGCTTTTTGACGGCGGCCAGTCCCGAGGAACGCGATATTTTGCAGGTTGTGAGCGATGCCCTGTCCGGTGAGCTCCACGTGAGTCGTCGCGCCACGATCGCTGCAGACATCGTTTCTGTGCGCGAGGACGGCACCAAGGATGTCGTGCGTTCTTTTGCCCTCAACGACATGGCGCTCACACGTGGGCCCTTGTCCGATATGGTCGAGTTCGACATTACCGTGTCGGGCCACCATATCGATCGCTTGCGCGGCGATGGTGTGGTCGTGTCTACGGCAACTGGTTCCACGGGCTATGCCCTCAGTGCCGGCGGCCCTATCGTGAGCCCCGATTACACGGGTATGGTTTGCGTGCCCATCGCGCCGCACACCATTCAAGCTCGCGCTTTCTTGACTTCGCCAAGCGATGTCGTCGAGATTTTTATGTCTGACGACCGACCGAGTGTGCCGGCTATTGCCATCGACGGGCAGTTTATTACCTGCGATGGCACCGTCGAGAGCGTAGCCGTGCGTCGCGGTCCCGGCGATGTGCTGCTGCTCGACTATGGCCCTGAGAGCTTCTACAACTCGGTAAGCCGCGTGTTCTACGGAGTTCGCCATGATCGATGAGCTGCAGGTTTCAAACATTGCGCTCATTCGCGAGGCGACGCTGGTGCCCAGCGCGGGCCTAACTGTCCTGACCGGCGAGACCGGCGCCGGCAAGACTGCGCTGCTCTCGGCGCTTAAGCTCATTTTGGGCGAGCGCGCGGATTCTTCGACCGTGCGCGAGGGCGAGGCGCTTGCGAGCGTCGAGGCGCGCTTGTTCGATGGCCCGCACGACACGGAGGGCTTCACCGTGCAGCGCAGCCTTTCTGCCGAAGGCCGCAGCCGCGTCAAGATTGATGGTCGCATTGCCAGCGTGCGCGAGCTTTCCGAGCGCGTCGGCGTGATGATGGATCTGTGCGGCCAGCACGAGCATCAGCGCCTGCTCGATCCGGCACATCATGTTGCCATGGTCGATGCCTGGGCTGGTCGCTCTGCGCTCGAGGCGCTGGAAAAGTACCGTGCCTGCTTTAGGGCGTCGCGTGCGGCTGCCAAGGAGGTCCGTCGCGTAGAGGAGGCGTCGCGTGCGCAGGGGAGTCGCGTCGAGGAGGCGCGCTTCGCCCTGGAGCGTATCGCTGAGGTCGACCCTAAGCCGGGTGAGTATGAGGAGCTCGAGGAGCTGCTGCCGCGCTCAGAGCATGCCGAGGTGCTGGTGGCCACGGCTAACGAAGCCCATGCATCGATTGCCGCCGAAGGGGGAGCGCTCGATGCCGTGAACAGCGCCGTGGCCGAGCTTTCACGCATGACGACCGTTGACCGCAAGCTAGGCGACATCGCCGATGCCCTTTCGGATGCCTGCATCTCACTCGAGGATTGCGCCAACGAGTTGCGTGCCTATCGCGATGGGGTCGCCTTCGATCCGCGCGAGCTGGCTCGTATGCGCGAGCGCTATTCCGACCTCAAGGGTCTGCTGCGTCAGTGGGGTCCCACCATGGACGACGTGTTTGCCATGCGCGATCGCTCGCAAGAGCTGTTGTCGCTGGTAGACGATGGTGATGAGCAGATCAAGAAGGCGCGCGAAGCGCTTGGCGCGGCGGAGCGCGAACTTTTCGCCGCTGCCAAGGCGCTTAAGCGTGCACGCAATACGGCAGCCCCGCGTTTTTGTCACGAGGTGGGTCGTCAGATGGCACGCCTGGAGATGGGCGGTGCTGAGCTGGTCTGGGAGTCCCGCGATCTTCCTCGCGCTGAGTGGACACCCGCGGGTCCTTCGAGCTATGAGCTGCTATATCGCAGCGGCGCGGGTCTCACGCCGCGTCCTTTGCGCCGCATTGCCTCGGGCGGCGAGCTCAGCCGCGTTATGCTGGCGAGCAAGGTTGTTTTGGGTAATGCCGATGGTGTCGATACGCTGGTGTTTGACGAGGTCGATGCTGGTGTCGGCGGCTCTACGGCTCGTGCTCTTGCTAGTGTGCTGGCCGATCTTGCCGCCACGCATCAGGTCATCGTCGTGACGCACCTGGCGCAGGTTGCGGTCATGGCTGACAAACATTACGTGGTCAGTAAAGAGCCCGGCGATGTTCCCCAGACGCACCTGGACGAGGTGACTGGGGACGCCCGTACCGCAGAGATCGCTCGCATGCTGAGCGGCGATCAGTCCGAGGCAAGCTTGGCCCACGCAAAGCAGATGCTCGAAGAAGTTCGAGGCTAGGTCGTATCAGCGGTGTTGGTGGGACAAAATAGACTGAAATTTTTTGTCCCACTACGCGTTTTACTCAACGACCTTGTCCGGCTGGATGAGCTCCTCGTAGTAGCTGATATGTTCGCGAGCGTCTTCAATCTCGGGCAGCAGGAAGTTGTAGATAACTTCGATGATCATCGTGGCGCTGATCTTGGAGAACGCAAAGTCACCCGTCGTCAGCAGCGCCTCGTGGTTGACGGTATTAAAAGTGTAGTCTGCCAGGCGCGCGAGTGGAGACTTGCTGTCGCTGCTGATGACGACTACGGTGGCACCGCAGTCGCGAGCTGCTTTTGCCATGCGATTCAGTCGGCGCGATTTGCCGGAGTTTGAGATGAGCACGATGACGTCACCGGGGCGCAACGTGAGTGCAAAGCCGATTGATGTCTCGCTAATGGTGCTCGCCATGCAGCGCAGGCCCAGCTGCGAAAACTTAAACGTCGCATCGAGCGCGACTGCGTTCGTATTGCCCACAGCCGCAAACTCAATAACCCCTGCATACTTAAGGGCATGTACAACAGCCGCCAGCGTATCGTGGTCGATCCCGTCGATGGTCGCATTAAGCTCGCTCACCTTTGCAGCCAGGATGTTCTTAAGGCTCTGCTCCATGTTGTCGAGCGAGACTTCGTCAGTCAGGCCCTCGTTGCGCTGACTCTCCAAGTCGCGCGCCAACGAAAACTGAAAGCTGCGGAAGCTGCCAAAGCCCAGCTTGCGGCAGAAGCGCGAAACCGTCGCCTCGGACGTGGCGGCGGCTCGTGAGAGCTGGGCGGCCGTCAGGCGCGGCGCCTCGGACTGGTGCTCCAATATATAGTCGACAATGCGCTGCTCGGACTCGCTGTATCCCTGGTGGGTACTAATGAGGGAAAGTGCGCTCTTGCTACTATCGGTCATGGATGGCTCCTGGTTGGCATGAAAAATGGACTCGTTTGTAATGTCATAGTATAGGGGGATTTTCAATTACAAGATACACCTTGCCGTTTCAAGTGTTGATGGTAAACTTTCATTTACCGTTTACGGTTATGAAAGAACCTTTCACCGGAGAATTGCGCCTTGTCTCTTCTCACGCGGACGGTAGGTTGGTATCTTTCAGTTGTGGAAAAGCGCGCAAGGACGCGCGTGTAGGGGAGCGCCTGCGGGCGCAGTACTCAAGAAGGAGGGACACATGGCTAAGTTTGACATCATCGCCGCCACCGGTTGCCCGACCGGTATCGCGCACACCTTCATGGCGAAGGAGGCGCTAGAGAAGGCAGCTGCCGAGCGCGGTCTGACCATTAAGGTCGAGACCCATGGCCAGGTCGGTGTCGAGAACGAGCTCACCAAGAGCGAGATCGCTGGCGCCAAGGCCGTTGTCGTCGCAGCCGATAAGGATGTCCAGGCTGAGCGTTTCGCCGGCAAGCCCATGGTTTCCGTTGGTGTTTCCAAGGCCCTGTCTGTTGAGGCCGCCGGTAAGCTGATTGACCGCGCGCTCGCCGCCAAGAGCGACGGCACGGTTGCAGCCGCTGCCGATGTCGAGGACGAGGTCGAGGAGAAGGAGTCTATCGGCCACGTCATCTATAAGCACCTTATGAACGGCGTCAGCCATATGCTGGTCTTCGTCGTTGCCGGTGGTGTTCTGACCGCCGTCTCGTTCCTGTGGGGCATTACGTCTTTCGATTCGACTGCGTCTGACTACAACAGCTTTGCTGCGATGCTCAAGATCATCGGCGGCATCGCCATGAACCTCATGGTTCCGGTGCTTTCCGCCTACATCGCCGAATCCATCGGCAAGCGTCCTGCGCTCGTCCCCGGTTTTGTTGCCGGTATGATCGCCATCCAGGGCCTGCCTGTTAACGCCGAGACCGGTATGATCGACGCCGGTGGCGCCGGCGTGGGTTTCGGCTTCCTGGGCGGCATCGTCGGCGGCTTCCTCGCCGGCTATGTCATCCTGCTGCTCGAGAAGGTCTTTGCCGGTCTGCCCAAGAACCTGGACGGCCTCAAGGCCATCTTCCTGTACCCGCTGTTCTCGACGGCTATCGTCGGCCTGGTCATGCTCGGTATTTCCGGCCCCATGGCTGCCATCAACACCGCCATGATGGACTTCCTCAAGGGCCTGTCCGCCTCTGGCGCCGTTGTCCTGGGTCTTGCCATCGGCTGCATGTGCGCCTTTGACATGGGTGGCCCGGTCAACAAGGCTGCTTACGTCACCGGTACCGCTATGCTCACCGAGGCACTGGCTGCTGGCGTTGGCACCGATACCTACAACTTCGGCACCAACTTCATGGCTGCCGTCTCCGCCGCTTGCATCGTTCCGCCGCTGATCACCACCTTCGCCGTCGTTGTCGGCAAGAAGTACTTCAGCCAGGAGGATCACGACGCCGGTATCGTCAACCTCATCCTTGGTTGCACCCACATCACCGAGGGCGCCATTCCGTTCATGACCAAGAACATCTGGCCCGTCATGCCCATCATGATGCTCGGTTCCTCTATCGCTTCGATCCTGACCATTATGTTCAACGTTCACGACCCGGCGCCTCACGGTGGCTTCCTGGTCCTGCCCGTTGTCGAGAACGGTCCGCTGTGGGTCCTCGCGATCCTCATCGGCGCTGTGGTCGGTGGCATCCTGTTCGTGGCCTTCAAGAAGTACGACTTCGAGAAGAACCAGAAGGCCGCTCCTGCAGCCAAGCCGGTTGAGGCTCCCAAGGCCGCTGCCGTCGAGGCCCCCAAGGCCGAGGCTGCCGACTTCGTGAAGGTCGAGAATGTCTTTGTCGCCGAGGACTTCGCTTCTCGTGACGAGGCTCTGAGCTTCGTTTCCAACCAGGCCGTCAAGGCCGGTATCGCCAGCGACGCCGACGCCGTCATGAACGCCTTCCTGGCCCGCGAGGCCGAGGGCACCACGGGCATGATGGAGGGCTTCGCCATCCCGCATGCCAAGTCCGACGCCATTACCGAGGCTGCCGTCATCGTCGTTAAGGACGAGTCCGGCGTGACCGGTTGGGATACCATGGACGGCGCTCCTGTCAACGTGGCCATCGCTCTGCTCATCCCTGGTGCACAGGCTGGCACCACGCACCTCAAGATCCTGTCCAAGGTTGCCGAGGCGCTCATGGACGAGGACTTCCGTGACACCGTCAAGGGTTCCACCGACGCCGCCGAGATCGCCAAGACGATCAACGCCCGCCTGGTCTAATCCCACAGTACGCGAATAACATCGCCCCCTGTAACAAAGGCGAGGACTCCCTACGGGTCCTCGCCTTTTTTTCATACCACCCGGCACTCAGGGATGTTCCTTTCCTGCCGGCACCCCGGGACACTCCTTAGTCCCCAACAGGGCATAAATAGCCCTCATCGACTGAATCACCCACGCGAACAATAATTCAGCCAGAATTCCTTTTGCACGATATTTCTTGGACGGAAGCATGTTCCCGCAGCTCGCCTGCCGGGCGGGGCGGTTAAGTTTGTCGCGAGTTCCGCACGCAAAGGAAAGCACTTAATGTGCTTTCCGTCTTGCGCAGGACTGTAGAGCAGCAAACTTAACCGCCCCGCCCGGCAGGCGAGCGGACAGCGAACGACATCTGTCCAACAATTCGTGCGAAACACAATGAAAAACCGTTTGATGTGAGTTAATATAAACAACGTCGTGAATCTGACTCCTGCCACATGCATGACAGGGGTTAAACACAAAAAAGGAGTCAACTATGGTTTCTGAGAAGGCTACCCTCGTTAATCCTCAGGGTCTGCACATGCGTCCGGCTGGTCTGTTCGCCTCCACCATGGGCAAGTACGCCTGTGACGTGACGGTCGTCACCCCCGAGAAGGAGGTCAACGGCAAGTCCCCGATGGCCCTCATGGCTGCTGGTATCCCCTGCGGCACCGAGGTCGAGGTCAAGTGCGACGGCGCCGACGAGGCCGAGGCTCTGGCTGCTGCCATCGAGCTCATCAAGAGCGGTCTTGGCGAGTAGAACTCAAACGGGTCGCATGTTGAACAACTAAGTTCATATTTGGGGGCGCAGTGACCTGTCTTAAGGTAGCTGCGCTCTTTTGTCATGGATATGGCAAAACGCTTTATCACATGACACGGAGAGAGGAATGGGAATGTATCAGGGAGTCAACGCTTCCGAGGGCATCGGTATCGGCACCGTCATGGTCGCCGTCGATCCCGACTTGACGTTTGAGCCGCACGAGGTTGCTGATTCGGCAGCAGAGAAGGAGCGCTATCAGTCCGCTCTTTCGATCTTCTGCGAGAAGACCCAGGCTCAGGCCGACCACATGAAGGAGACGGTGGGCGAGGCCGAGGCCGAGATCATGAGCGGACACATTGTCCTGGCTCAGGACCCGGGCATGACCGACGCCATCAACGCCGCCATTGACGGCGGCACCTGCGCCGAGCAGGCGCTCATGGACACCTCGACCATGTTCGAGAACATGTTCCTGTCCATGGACGACGAGATGTTCCGTCTGCGCGCGGCCGACATCGCCGACATCCGCACCGGTATTCTGGCCGAGCTGCTGGGCAAGGAGGTCGTCGACCTCTCCGTCCTGCCCGAGAATACCGTCGTTGTCGTGCACGACCTCACGCCGTCCATGACCGCCACGATCGATAAGGCCCACGTTGCCGGTATCGTCACCGAGACCGGTGGCCGCACGTCGCACTCCGCGATCATTGCGCGCGCCCTCGAGATCCCGGCTGTCCTTTCGGTTTCCAACAGCTGCACCGCGTTGCGCAACGGTATGACCGTTGTCGTCGACGGTGGCAAGGGTATCGTCGAGGCCGATCCCGACGAGGAGACGCTCGCTGCCTACACCGCCAAGGCCGAGGCCTTCGCTGCCGAGAAGGCAGCCCTCGAGGCCTTCCGTGGCAAGCCGTCCGTGACTGCCGATGGCATCAAGAAGATCATCGCCTGCAACATCGGTAACCCCGATGACGTGCCCAACGCGCTCGATCACGACGCCGAGGCTATCGGTCTGTTCCGCTCCGAGTTCCTGTTCATGGACTCTGCTGAGCTTCCTTCCGAGGAGGAGCAGTTCAACGCCTATCGTAAGGTCGCCAGCGCGCTCAAGGGTGCTCCGGTCATCATCCGCACGCTCGATGTGGGCGGCGACAAGGAGATTCCGTATCTGCACATGGTCAAGGAAGAGAACCCCTTCATGGGCTTCCGCGCCGTGCGTTACTGCCTGGCCAATCCCGACCAGTACAAGGTTCAGCTCCGCGCCCTGCTGCGCGCCAGCGCCTTTGGTGACGTCAAGATCATGATCCCGCTCGTCACCTGCGTCGAGGAGGTCGTGGCCGTCAAGGAGCTCGTCGAGCAGTGCAAGGCCGAGCTGACCGAAGAGGGTCGCAAGTTCAACGAGAACATCGAGGTCGGCATTATGGTCGAGACGCCTGCCGCCTCGCTGCTCGCTGACCGTCTGGCCGAGGTCGCCGACTTCTTCTCTATCGGCACCAACGACCTCATCGGCTACACCATGTGCGCCGACCGTGGCAACGACACCATCTCCAACCTGTACCAGGTGTACTATCCCGCCGTGCTCCGCTCGCTCAAGAACATCATCGAGAGCGGCGTGAAGGCCGGTATCATGGTCGGCATGTGCGGCGAGGCCGCTGCCGATCCGCTGCTTGAGCCGCTGCTGATCAGCTGGGGCCTGGAGGAGTTCTCGATGAGCGCTCCGTCCATCCTGCGCGCCCGCAAGACCATCAGCCAGTGGACCAAGGCCGAGTGTGACGAGCTCGCCGAGAAGGCACTCGCCTGCAACACTGCCGCCGAGGTCAAGGCGCTGCTCGAGTCTGCTGCTCGCTAATTTGGTATCAGAGGTAACCGCGTGGTTGGAATGGGCCAATCACGCGGCCCTCACATATACAGGGGGTACTGTAAATGTTCTACACGCTAACCGCTAACCCGGCTGTCGACATGACGGTTTCGAGCTCTCCGCTCGAGCCCGATGAGAACGTCCGCACCGGCTCGGCCAGCTACACGGCTAACGGCAAGGGCCTCGACGTGTCCTTCGCCTTTAAGAAGATGGGCGTCGACACCGTCGCGCTCGGCTTCTTCGCTGGCTTCACGGGCAAGTTTATCGTCGAGGAGGTCATGAACCTGGGTTGCCTGTGCCGCCCGGTCTGGACCGACGGCATCACGCGTATCAACACCTACGTCAACGATGGCCAGCACGAGTACGGCATCCTCAACCCCGGTGCTCCTATTACGCCGCAGCACCAGGAGGAGCTCTACAACATCCTGGACACCGCGGGCGATCTTGAGTGCCTGATCGTCTCTGGCTCCGTGCCTCCCAAAGCTACGCCCGACTTCCTGGCTCAGGTCATGGAGCACGCTCAGGCCCGTGGCGCCGATGTCGTCCTGGACCTGTCCTCCGACAAGCTCAAGGAGCTCGCTCACAAGAAGCCGCTGCTCATCAAGCCGAACCATCACGAGATGAAGGCTATCTTCGGCGTGCCGGTCGACACTGATGACGAGGTCCGCGTTGCCATGAAGATGGCTCACGACGCGGGCGTTCAGAACGTGCTGCTCACCCGTGGTAGCCGTGGCGACGCCTACTTCTCCAACGGCGAGGACATTTGGTACGCCAAGCGTGAGTTCAACATCAAGCTGGTCTCTTCCGTCTGCGCCGGCGACTGTACCCTCGCTGCGTTCCTGCACAAGTGGTACAGGGATCGCGACAACGTCGAGGAGGCCATGAAGCTCGCTATGGCCACCGGCGCCAACGTCGCTGAGTCCGTCGGCATCGGCGACTTCGGTCACGTTGACGAGTACAGCAAGCGCGTTGCTGTCCGCAAGCTCGATCGTCAGTAATCGAAACGCGACATATTCGTGCGCATGCGGCGCCCCGGTTTCGGCTGGGGCGCCTTTTTGTTCCGCCACGGGGGAGAGGAGTCCTTCCGTACTTCATCGCTTCCACACCGTTCACCGAGTTGTCCTAGCCTTTTACCGATGCGTGGAATATACTTTCATTAACACGTTGCCTTGTGAAAGGAACATTCATGATTTACACGCTCACTGCAAATCCCGCCATTGACTACAACATCACCTGCGACGGTCTTGCTGCCAACACCGTCACGCGTACCCGTAACGCCGTCTACACGCCCAACGGCAAGGGCCTCAACGTCTCGTTTACGCTCGACCACTACGGCGTCGACACCACGATCCTGGGCTTTTTCGCCGGTTTCTCGGGCGAGTTTATCGTTAAGGGCGCCGAGGCCCTGGGCGTGCCCGTCAAGCCCGTGTGGACCGACGGCATCACGCGCGTCAATGTGTTCCTCAACGCCGGCCCCGACACCGAGTACAACATGGTCAACGCCGGTGCCGCCATCAACGAGGCCAACGAGCGGGAGATGTTTGAGCTCATCGATTCGCTCGATGACATGACCTGCCTGGTCATCAGCGGCTCGCTGCCTCCCAACACTTCCGAGGGCTTCCTGGCCGAGGTCCTGCGCCGCGTCAAGGCCAAGGGGGCCGAGTTCGTGCTCGATATCTCGAGCCATCAGCTGGCAGACCTCATTGCCATGGAGCCGCTGCTGATTAAGCCCAATGACGACGAGCTGCTCGACATCTTTGGCATTAAGGTGAGCGGTGGCGACGACGAGTCCGTCAAGGGCGCTATGGCCGAGCTTCATGCCAAGGGCGCCAAGAACGTGCTGCTGACCCTGGGTGGCGCTGGAGCGTACTTCTCTAACGACGAGCACATCTGGTTTGCCAACCGTACCTTTGAGGTCAAGCTGCTGTCGACCGTCTGCGCCGGTGACTCTTCGCTGGCCGCCTTCCTGTCCGTGTGGCACGACGCCCCCGAGCGCGTCGAGGACGCCCTGCGCCTCTCGATGGCCACCGGCGCCAACGTGGTCGAGTGCCCTGGTCTGGGCGACTTTGCCAAGGTCGATGAGTATCAGAAGGGCATCGCCATTCGTCAGGTCTGCTAGCCGCATCGAATAACCGTAGCCGTACACCCGCTTTGGATTCCCAGGGCGGGTGTTTTTTGCGCACTGAACGTATGTGGTGTCTGTTGTCTCGTTTTAGGTTGTCTCGTTTTATCGAATCGTAGACGCGATTGCGTGTGCGCACTTTCTCGTTTCTTGCTAGACTTCTTGAGAACCATCGATTAACGCTCGCAAGTGCAGGAGGCCATAGGCATGTGCAATGTTTCGCTCAACGGTACGCAGCCGACCGATGCCTCCATCCGTGTCCTGCGTGCGCTCGAGGCAGCCGGTCTTGAGGCCTGGTACGTAGGCGGTTGGGTCCGTGATGCCCTGATGGGGCGCCCCAGCCACGATGTTGACATGTGCTGCAGCGGCCTGTGGCAGGAGTCCAAAGAGGCGCTCGAGGCGGCTGATATTGCGGTGGTTGAGTCGGGCATTAAATTCGGCGGCATCACGGCTATTTGCGATGGCGAGCGTATTGAGGTCACCACCTACCGCTTGGACGGCTTCTATACCGACGGTCGTCATCCCCAGAGTGTGGAGCGCGCTGCTTCGCTTGAGGACGACCTGGCGCGCCGCGACTTTACCGTCAATGCCATGGCGTGGCATCCCGAGCGCGGCCTTGTCGACCGTTACGACGGCCAGGGCGACCTGGAGCGCAAGCTTATCCGCGCCGTTGGAGATCCCATGCGTCGTTTTAACGAGGACGCGCTTCGCATGCTGCGCGCGGTGCGGTTTGCCTGCCGCTTGGACTTTATGATTGAGCCTGCGACCAAGCAGGCCCTGGCCGAATGTGCGCCGTTGCTCGATGCTGTGGCGCGCGAGCGCGTGGGCATTGAGCTCGAGGGCATCCTTTCGACCGGCCACGGGGGAGACGCGATGCTGCGCTACCCCGAGCTTGTTTGCGCCGCCGTGCCCGAGCTCGCGCCCGCCCGCGGGTTTGACCAGCGCAGCGTCTATCATGCGTTTAACGTCTATGAGCATATCGCCCGCGTGCTGACGGTGGCAGGGGAGCTGGCGCTGTGCGACGGCGTCGCGCCCTCGTCGAGCCTTATGTGGGCGGCGTTTTTGCACGATGTTTCCAAACCCGAGTGCTTTACGGTCGATCACGACGGCAGCGGACACTTCTACGGTCATCCCGAGCTCGGCGCCAAGAAGGCGCGTGTCATCATGGATCGCCTGGCGCTCTCGCACGATTTGGTGCGCGATGTGTGCCTGCTGATCAAATACCATGACAAGCCGCTGCGCCCCGAGCGCTCCTGCCTGCTCAATATGATGCGCGCGCTTTCGGGCGAGGGTGTCGATACGCCGCGTCTGATGGACGAGCTCATGGACCTTAAGCGTGCCGACACGCTCGGCAAGGCGCCCTCGTGCTTCTATTATGTCGAGACGATCGAGGAGATGCGTACACTCGCCCATGATCTGCTGCAGGCGGGGGAGCCCTATACGCTCAAGATGCTTGCCATCAATGGTGGCGACCTGATCCGTGCCGGCGTTCAGCCAGGACCCGAGTTAGGTCAGCTGCTTAACGCTGCCCTCGATGCCGTGATCGAAGACAACATTCCTAACACCCGAGAAGCCCTCCTGGCCCACCTTAACCTTGGGTAGCTAATTTGGGACAGGGCTTATTAGCTACCACTGCTTTCAATCGGTCGAAGTGCTCGTGATTTTGGTATAGGTAGCTAAAAAGCCCCGTCCCAAATTATCTACCCATTTGACCTGCGCGTTCCATAACCTGCCGACAAATTTTCGGCAAATTGGAATTTTTTCTTGCGCTCGCGTTTTTTGTCCCGTAATATATTTCTTCGCAGCACGGCAGTGCAGATGTCATGTGGCCCGTTCGTCTAGCGGTTTAGGACGCCGCCCTCTCAAGGCGGAGATCACCAGTTCGAATCTGGTACGGGCTACCACTTCTTTTCTGCTGAGGCTTATGGCCCGTTCGTCTAGCGGTTTAGGACGCCGCCCTCTCAAGGCGGAGATCACCAGTTCGAATCTGGTACGGGCTACCATGAATTTGAGACCCGGACTTCCCACGGAAGCCCGGGTTTTTTATTTCCGAGCAAACCATCTGCAATTCCCATTTGGCCCATAGCTTTACGTTCTGCTTGTGGCCCTTGCGGGTACAATATGCAAGATATTTGGACGGTCAGAAGGAGCCTCATGACGGAGTCCTCTCAGCATACATCTAAGCCCCAGGTCGAGGTTGAGGCCTCGGGCGGCGATGACAACAAGGGTGCACGCCGCGGTGCCATTTTTATCGGGGTCGTGCTGGTTGGCTATATCGTTTATCTGATTGTGACCGGTCAGATGGGACAGTTCTGGGCTGCCATGTCGAGCGTTCAGGCGCCGTGGCTCGTTGCTGCATGCTTTTGCATGTTCCTGTACCTGTTCTTTGGCATCGTTGCCTATGCGATCGCCGTCTGGCTCGATCCCAATTCGCCCGTCGGCATTCGCGACCTGATCTCGGTCGAGGCGAGCGGTATCTTCTTTGGCAACCTGACGCCCATGATGATGGGCTCTACGCCCGCCCAGATTTACCGCCTGACCAAGGCAGGCCAAAATGTCGGCGAGGCCGGTGCCACGCAGTTCACGCGTTTTATCGTGTATCAGTTTGGCCTCGTTGCCTGGGGCGCCATTCTGCTGCTTGCCCGCATGCCGTTTTTCGCCGAGCGTTATGGCGACATGACGCTGCTGTGCGTCTTTAGCTTTGGCGGTCACTGTTGCATTCTGCTTGGCATCTTTGCCGTCGCGCTCATGCCCAAGACCGTCACGCGCGTCGCGCACTGCATCATTAATTGGCTCGAGCGAATGGGCGTCTCGGCCACCAAGATCGAAGGCTGGCGTACGTTTGTCGACGGCGAAATCTACTCTTTTTCCGAGAAGTTCAAGCTTTCAGCCGGCCACTTTTCGTCTATGCTGCTCACGGTGGTCATCACCATGTTGCAGCTCGCGTTTTTCTATCTCGTGCCGTATTTCCTGATGCTTGCCTTTGGCCACCACGAAGTCGACTTTTTCTCGGTCATGGCCGCGAGCGCCTTTGTTCAGCTCCTGAGCTCTGCTGTTCCCCTGCCCGGTGGCACCGGCGGTGCCGAGGGTGGCTTCGCGCTGTTCCTGGGTCATTTCTTTGGATCTGCGTCGACCGCCGGTTATCTGCTGTGGCGCCTCATTACGTTTATCGCGCCGACGATTTTGGCCGCGCCCCTGCTGGGCCTTAAGAGCGCTCACAACGAGAGTATCCATGCGCGCTGGGATCGCGCGATGCGCAAGCTCGGACGAACGCCTCAGACGTCCTCTGCGCCCACTAAGCCGCACCCCACGAATGCTGTTACCGTTGATCCCAAGAAGCACGCTCAGAAGGCTTCTGGGGCTGCTAAGCCGGCTCATAAAGCCTATGTGCGCCAGACAGGCGACGGTATTCGCGTATCTCCGTCGGCACTCAATAAGAAGAAGCACCCTAAGTCGCAGTAGGGCAGTCGTGCGTTCTTCATGATGCGGGGCATATTTGTGCTGTATGAGGGATAATCCTCTTACGTAGATTATCTCTCATCTGTTGATGAATGCCCGTATATCGAAGGGACACGCCCATGGCCACCAGCAAACCGCGTATTGATCGCCGCATCGTTCGCAGCCGCAATGCTATCCTTTCTGCGTTTGAGCGCCTGTTGATGGAAAAGCCGCTGGCAGACATTACGGTGAGTGCCATCGCGCGTGAGGCAAATGTCGACCGTAAGACCTTTTACGTGCACTTTGGTACGGTTGACGGCCTGCTCGATGCCATTGCCGTTGATGTGGTGGAGATGATTGTCGACTCGGTCGAGAAAACGCTTACTTCCATGAACGGCGACACCAACGAGCGCGCCCTGGGCGCGGCGGCGACCTTCTTTAAAACCGTTAACGAGGCGCTATGCAACAACCTGGTGCTCAATCGTCAGCTGATCGAGAATATTCCGCTCGACGATTTTATGGCTCGTCTTCGTGTGCCGCTCGAGCACGAGATTGCCGAGCGCGACTTGCTGCCCCAAGGCCTTAAGGATGAGATGTTCGACTACTATCTGGCGTTTTTGCTGTCAGGCATTATCGGTATCTATCGCACGTGGGCGCTGTCTGACGGCTCGGTTCCTATTGAGCGCGTCTCTGAGGTCGCCAACGACCTGACTCTCAATGGCCTGTCGAGTCTGGAATCTCGCTTGGATTAGGCCTAATTGGGCTCGTCGGCGTGGAAATTCCTGTTCATGAAGTTCTCCGGCGCCTTGTAGACCTCGCCGCGTAGGAGCTGTAGCCTGAGGATCCTTAAAAGAAAGTCCAGTTTATCCTTCCCACTCCAATTGGGAATCCTCCGATGCGCCTTCGCACGCTTGCATGACCTCGATACCATGCGATCGTGCGAACTCGACGAGCTCTACGTTGCGGGCGTTTATGGTGCCGAAGGCGGCGGGGCACACGATAAGACGCGCGCAGTGGACGAGGAGCTCTTTGGCGCGGGCTATGGTTTTATCCCCGATCGGCTCGAAGGCGCGCTCGGCCACGCATTCCGCCGCTAGGTCGCGCGCAAGCTCGCAGTCGATGTCCCCTTCGTGCAGAACGCCCGCGTAGAACGCCTTGCCCTGCCGGATGAGCTGGCGAAACACAGCCGACCCCGTACCTGCACCGGCGATGACGAACGTGTGCGCATCGCCGTGCGGGCGTCCAATTTCCACGCTGCCGAAGCGCTCGTTGAAGGTGCCATGTTGAAGGCCGTAGAGCTCGCCAATCGTCTCGCGCGTGAATATGTCCTCGGGTGCGCCGGCGCGGAAGACCCGGCCGTCCTTCACGCAAATCACCTTGTCGGCGCTTTTCTGCGCGAGCTCGAGTTCGTGGATGGACATGATGACAGCCACATTCCGCGATTTCGCAAGGTGGCGAAGTATTCGCAGCAGGTCGATCTGGTAGCGGATATCGAGATACGACGTGGGCTCGTCGAGCACGAGCACACGCGGATCCTGTGCGATGGCGCGTGCGAGCATGACGCGCTGGCGTTGCCCGTCGCTTATCTGCATGAAGTCGCACTCGGCGAGCTCTTCCATATGTGCGGTTTTCATGGCCTCGTCGACCCGACTATGGTCGTTAGGCGAGAGTGCGCCCATTCGCCCGGTGTAGGGATGTCTTCCCGCCTCTACGATATCGCGGCAGGTGAGGAGCTCGGTCCGGGGGCGATCTGTCAGCATAACGGCAAGGTTCTTTGCAAACTCCGCCGTCTTCCATCGGGAAATCTCCCGCCCGTCGAGCTCGACCGCGCCGGCAAGCGGTGCCAGATGGCGTGTGATGGTTTTCAAGATGGTCGACTTGCCCGAGCCGTTCGGCCCGATGAGCGCCACGACATCGCCCGGGCGAACCTCCAGATCGACGCCTTCGACTACGACCTTCTTGTCGTAGCCCGCCGACAGGTCGCTTATGCGGAAAAGCGGCGCTCCGTCAGCCTGCGTTTCGACCGGAGTTTCGAGGTTCGGCTCCGCTCGGAGGAGGCGTTCCTCGCGCAGTTCCGCACGAGCCGAAAGTGCCTTCTGGCGCTTTCGTGCGAGCTCAGGACTGTCTAAGCATGGAATGTCCCCTCCGAGCGTTTTGGGCCGCGGCGCGAATTCTCCCATCTACCTCACCCGCTTCTTCAACATGAGCGCGATAACCACCGGCGCGCCGAAGATGGCGGTGACAGCGCTGATGGAAAGTTCGACGGGAGAGAACAGTGTGCGCGCGATCAAATCGCAGCCCGCGCAGAAGATGGCGCCTCCCAAGAAGCACGCAGGAATCACGCGGATGGGCTTCGACGACTTTAGCACCGACTTCACGAGATGCGGAACCGCAATGCCTACGAACGACACCGGACCAGCGAACGCGGTCACGCAGGCGGAGAGCATGCTCGCTAGAAGGACGAGCGCCACGCGGAAGCGTGCGACGTTCACGCCGACGCTTTTCGCGTAGGCTTCTCCCAGCTGGAAGGCGGAAAGGGGCTTCGATATCGCGAATACGCATGCGCTTACGGTGATCACCACGACCGTGATGACCGCGACGTCGTCCCAGCTCGAACCCGAGAAGCTACCCAAAGACCAGTTGTGCAGGTTCACGATGGACTGGTCGTCGGCGAAGGCGATGAGGAAGTTCGTCGCCGCCGAGCAGATGTATCCCACCATGACGCCCGCCACGATGAGCATGGCCATGGAACTTATGCGCCGTGCGATGAGGAGCACGAAGCCGATGGTGATAAGCGAGCCCAGAAACGCTGCGGCCACCATGGCCGGCGAGGACATGGCCTGGTTCGCGCCCAGAAGTACGATCATCGTAAGCGCGACGACGAACTTTGCGCCCGAGGAGACGCCCAAGATGAACGGGTCGGCGATGGGGTTGTTGAAAAACGTCTGCAGCAGGAACCCGGAAAGCGAAAGTGCCCCGCCGAGAAGCACGGCTGAAAGCACGCGCGGCAGGCGAATCTCCCAGATGACCTGGCTTTCCATGGAATTGGCCGCGCCGCCCGAAAGGATGCCGGGGATGTGGTCTGCGGGCACGAGCACGCTCCCGATGCACAGGTTAGCCCCGACGAGCACGATGAGGGCAACAGCGAGCAGCGCCGTCACGACGCGACACCGTGCGGCGCGCCCCGATTCGTCGTATGCCATGGAAAGTCGGCTTCTCATGGTGCTAGCCGAGCTTCCTCAGATAATGGAAGTCGCTCGCGTCATCGCCGGTGAACGCCCCGTGCAGCTCGTCGATAATGTCGGCTGTAGAAGTCATCTGCTGGTACATGTCGGTGCTTGTGACCCAGACGTTGCCGTTCTTCACGGCTTTGAACTGCGACAATAGCGCGTTTTTGCCTACGAAGTCGTTCAAGGTGGCAACCGATTCGTCGATGGTGCCGTTGTAGACGATGATGTCGGCATCCTTCGCCGTCGCGTAGAAGCGCTCCATTTCGAGCGTTACTGACGAACCTGACGTCGACGCCGTCTGCGCGTCATCGAGCGCATAGCTGCCGCCTGCAAGCTCGATCATCTGCGCCACGTAGTCGCCCGCCCGCCGCGTGACGGCGGCCCCGTTCGAGTTAATGTAGAAATACGCCACGGTTTTACCTGACGACGCGAGCCCCGACGTTTGCTCGACGCGGGCCTTCTGCTCGTTGAACAGGTGCGCGGCCTCGTCTTCCTTGTCGAACAGGACGCCGAAAAGCTTAATCCACTCGACGCGCCCGAGTGCTTCGGGCTCGCTCGACGACTGTTCGGTGAGCACGACGAGCCCGAGCTTCTGCAGCTTTTCCTTCACATCGGGCGTGTGGTTGATCATGGTGTTCTCGATGGCGAGCGTACAGCCCGAGGCCGATATTCGCTCGTAGTCGGGCGCGCTGTACTTGCCGCCGTAGGCGATCGCCCCACTTTCGAGTGCGCTTTTGAAGCCCACGACCGAGCAGTCGTCGGCCTTCGTGCCCGACATGATGATATTGTCGTTCGCATCGAGCGCGTCGACTAGGCACATCGTCGCCGACGACACGAGGTACACCTTGTTGGCGGGGCGCCTTATGACCGCGATGTCGGAGCTCAACCCATCAGGTACCTTCGCATCTTGCGGCACCACGAGGAAACGTTCTCCATTCGAAACGCAGATAAGCCGCAGACCGCCTTCGAACTCGTCGACAGTGAAGTGCTCGGCGTATTCAAACTGAAGCGCCCCCGTCGGCTCCCAGCCGCAGCCCAAATCGGCGTTGTGGAAGTCGGCCGCGGCGCTTGAAGCCGTTCCTGCAGGGGAGCCGCCGCTTGCATCGTCGCCCGATTTCTCCTTCATGGTGGATGAGTCGAAGTGGATCGTGTAGTCGATGGTGTGCGGCGTCGACATGGCGACGGTCTCGGCCGACACGGCGATGTCCTCGTCGAGCGTGACGGGTATCTCGAACGTGGAGTTGCCGCCGTCGTTTACGGGCGCGTAGTCCACGCCGTCGACGGTCATCTTGTCGTAGTTCGAACTCGACCAGGTGATGGTCGCGGTGTAGGTGTCGCCATCCTTCACAATTGTGGTGGGTGAGGCGATGCTTGCGCGCCCTGACCCGCCGGAAAGCGAGACGCTCACAGTGTATTCCTGAGAGCCCGCCGTGCCACCGGTCGCGTTCGGGCTCGCACTGCACCCCGCGAAGGGAAGCGCGAGCAGGGCGACGAGAACGCAGGCGATCGCGCGCGCCGCGATGCTGTGGCGCTTCCTGTTTTCCCCCTTGGGAAGAATCGACCGCATGGCGTTACTTCAGTGCGTCGGCGCGCAGATCGACGCCGGCGGATTCGAACACGAGCGTGCGGTCGTACCACCGCTCCCTTTTAATGCTCCACGCGGCGCAGGCGGTGTCCTCGTCGAGCGCTTCAACGGGCACGTCGTAGGTGTACTTGCCTTCCGCGTTTTCCACATAGGGGATGAAGTCGGCCTCGCTCGCGGCGGCAGCCTCGTCGCCCGTGCCCATGAAGAGTTTGCCGTAGCCCGTGCCGGAAAGCGTCATCACGCAGTGCATGGAGCCGTTTTCCACGATGAGCTGTGCGTCCACAATCCTGAACATGTTTGAGCTGGAATCTACGGTGATCGGATAGGTGCCGTCGGCCACCTTGTCGGCGGTGATGGGGGCAGCGCTTGTGCCCTCGGGCGCATCTGCCGCCTGTTCGGTCCTTTCCTGGGAATCGGCATCGCTTGCCTTTGCGCTGTCGCTTGAATTTCCGGCGCAGCCGGCGAGCGAGAACGCGAGAAGCGCCGCCGACAGGGCGAAGACGAGGGTTTTCTTCAACATGGAGGGGTTCCTTTCAATCGCTTCGACCGCCCGCGCCGTGCGGTGGTCGGGCGGGATGCGAATGCAACGGGCATGCGCCGTCGGTCGGGGAAGGCGCATGCCCGTTGCACGGGGACGCGACCGGCGCCCCCGTGCGCGGCGAGTTTAGAGCTTGGCGATGGCGTCGTCCACGTGTGAGACGTAGATGTCGTCGACCGCGACGTTCTGTCCCAGACCCTGGAGCAGGCACGTCACTTCGAAGCCGGCGGCCACGAACTTCGCAGCCCAGCTGTCGGGGTCGGTCTCGTCTGCCATGTCGTTGTTCGCGTGGTCGCCCGCGACCACCATGAACGGCGCGAGCACGGCCTTCTTGTACCCTGCGGCGCTCGCGGCGGCGATAACATCCTCGCAGGTCGGTTCAGCCTCGACGGTGCCGACGAAGAACTGTGTCAAGCCCTCGTTCTTGAACACTTCCTGCATCTTGGCATAGTCGGCGTTGGAATCGGCTTCGGTGCCGTGGCCCATGAGGCACAGCGCCGTCTTGCCGTCGTCGAAGGACGCCATGTTCTCCTTAATGGCTGCGGCCACCTTCTTGTAGTCGTCGTCGGAGGTGAGCAACGGGTCGCCGAGCGAGATCTTGTCGAACTTGTCGGCGTACTTGTCGAGCTCGTCTTTCACGTCGGTGTATTCCAGGCCACCCATGAGATGCGTCGGCTGCACGACGATTTCCTTCACGCCGTCTTTCACGCAGCGGTCGAGCGCCTCGGTCATGTTGTCGATCGTGATGCCGTCGCGCTTCTTCAGCTTGTCGATGATGATCTGCGCGGTGAAGGCGCGGCGGATGTCGTAGTCCTGCCAGTACTTCTCGCGGATAGCGTCTTCGATGGCGCCGATGGTGATGTGGCGCGAGTCGTTGTAGCTCGTGCCGAAGCTCGTGACGAGGATGACCGGCTTCACGGCCTTCTCCTTTTCGCTCGATTTCTCGGAACTTGCGGAGGTGCTGGAGCAGCCCGCGAGCGTGATTCCGGCGAGCGCGACGGCTCCGGTTGCTGCGGCGCCCATGAAGCTGCGGCGTGACATCTGGTCGGACATGGTTTTTCCTTTCCTCGGTTTGCCGGTCCCCCGGCGACAGTTGCTTGTCGGCACAAGCGAAAGAAAAGCGCACCCCTCGGGGTTCACAAGGAGCTAACGCCACGGCGATGCCGTGAGGAAAAGGCGAAGCAGTCTGGCTTGGGGCGCGAGGCGGTTCGCCCGCGCGTCCTATACAGTAATGTCCCTTGCCCAGGATTCCCACCTGGTTCCCTCCGCAAGCCAGCGCGGGCTGTGCGGGCGCCGCGCCGGTCATTTCCTTTTATCCGATTGTCATATGCTCGTTGCCGAATCTTTTACTATGATAGTGGGCACTTGTGAACGTGTCAAAGCCAGGGCGGGCGGCATTGCGCCTCCTGCCTGCGTATTTGCGCCGATTGCCGCTGCGGGCGCCGTGTTTTGCCCGCTGCGCGAAGGGCGGCGTAAACGGTTGCGATGAGAAACGGGAAGGGAAGGCTCGGATGATTCATATCGTTGGCGCAGGCTCGGGCGCCGCCGACCTTATCACGCTGCGCGGGGCGCGTCTTCTGCGCGCGGCCGACGTGGTCGTTTGGGCGGGGAGCCTTGTGAACCCTGAGCTGCTCGCCGAGTGCAAGGAATCCTGCGTCGTCTACGACAGCGCGCACATGACCTTGGAGGAAGTGCTCGACGTGATGTGCGCGGCGGATGCGCGGGGCGAGGAAGTGGTGCGCCTGCACACGGGCGACCCGTGCCTGTACGGCGCCATTCAGGAGCAGATGGACGCACTCGACGCGCGCGGCGTGGACTACGAGGTGGTGCCCGGCGTGTCGAGCTTTTGCGGTGCCGCGGCGGCGCTTCGCCAGGAATACACGCTGCCGGGAATCAGCCAGTCGGTCGTGATCACGCGGCTTTCCGGGCGCACCCCCATGCCCGCGGGCGAGGGCATGCGCACCATGGCGGAAAGCGGCTCGACTATGGCCATCTTCCTGAGCTCGGGTATGCTCGCCGAGCTTTCCGCTGAGCTTTTGGCCGCGGGCCGCAGCTCCGACGAGCCGGCGGCGCTCGTGTATAAGGCAACCTGGCCTGAGGAGCGCGTGGTGCGATGCACAGTGGGCACACTCGCCGATGCGGGCGCGCGAGAGGGCATCGACCGCACGGCGCTCGTGGTGGTGGGCCGCGTGCTCGGAGCTCGCGGCGGGCTTGCGCACATCGGCGCGCAAGCGGAGTCGTACGAGCGCAGCAAGCTTTACGACCCTTCGTTTGCCACAGGGTATCGAAAGGCGAGCAGCTAGCGTGGCCTTCGAGCACTACATATATACCGGGACGACCCGCCTGCGCTGCGGCTACACCACGGGGAGCTGCGCCGCGCTCGCGGCGAAGGCGGCCTGTGAGATGCTCTTGTCACGAAAGCCCGTCGGCCGCGTGTCGATCGTCACCCCCGGCGGGCTGCCCGTCGAGGCGAACGTGGTAGACGCATGTATCGGCGAGGGGTGCGCCCAGTGCGCCGTGCGAAAGGACGCAGGCGACGATGCCGATGTGACCGACGGCGTACTCGTGTACGCGCGCGTGGAACATGCGGGGTCGGGCACGGGCGCTGCGGGCAGCAAGGGCGTGCCCGCGCGCGAATCGGAAGTTTCCGTCGATGGCGGCGTGGGCGTGGGGCGCGTGACATTGCCCGGGCTCGAACAGCCGGTGGGGGCGGCCGCCATCAACGCGACACCGCGCGCGATGATCACTTCGGCGGTGCGCGAGGTGTGCGCCGCGCACGGCTTTTCTGGAAATATTGCTGTGACGATTTCGGTACCCGAGGGTGTTGCCCTTGCCGAAAAGACCTTCAACCCGCACCTGGGGATAGAGGACGGCATCTCCATCCTGGGCACGACGGGCATCGTCGAGCCGCGCAGCCTCGCTGCCTTGCGCGACAGCATCGAGCTCGAGATCCGGCAGCATGCGGCTATGGGGCGGCGCGGAGTCGTGCTCACGCCCGGCAACTACGGCGCGCAGTTCATCTCGGGGCATTTCCACCTAAACGGTGCGCCGGTGGTCTTCATCTCCAACTTTGTGGGCGATGCGATTGATTGCTGCGTTCGCGAGGGATTTACCAATGTCCTTCTTGTGGGACACATCGGCAAGCTGGTGAAGGTCGCGGGCGGCATCATGGACACCCATTCGCGTACCGCCGACTGCCGCGCGGAGATTCTGGCCGCCCACGCGGCCTTGGCCGGCGCGGGCGCGAAGACCGTGCGCGAGATCATGTCGTCGGTCACGACCACGGCGGCGCTCGAGGTAATCGAGGCCGCCGGCGTGGGGGACGCTGCGCGCGCCTCGCTCGCTGCGGCAATCGAGGACAGGTTGCGCCGCCGCGCGGCGGGCGCATGCGACATCGCCGCGGTCGTGTTCGACGCCGAGCGCTGTGAGCTTTTCCGCACGTCGGGCGCCGATGCAGTTATCGGGGAATTGGGGGCGACGTATGAGTAAAGGCGTGCTGTACGGGGTGGGCACGGGGCCTGGCGACCCCGAGCTGCTCACGATCAAGGCCGTCCGCACAATCGAATCGTGTCCGGTCATCGCCGCACCGCAGACGGCGGACGGGGTCATGGTCGCGCTCGACATCGTGCTCGGCGCCGTCGACCTTACAGGCAAGACGGTGATCCCCGTGCGATTCTCGATGACGCGCGACGCCGAGCGCCGCGCGGCCGAGCATGCCTCGCTTGTTCGCGAGCTTGTCGCGCACCTGGATGCGGCCCGCGACGTCGCGCTGCTGAACCTGGGGGACCCAAGCATCTACGCTACCTTCCAGCGCATAGCGCCCGACGTGCGCGCCCGCGGGTTCGAGGCGCGCGCCATTCCCGGCGTGCCGAGCTTCTGCGCGGTCGCCGCAGCGCTCGAGCGCGACCTCACGCCCGAGATGTCGTCGCCTCTGCACATCGTGTCCGGCGGCTACGACGACGTGCGCCGCGCAATCGGCTGGCCGGGGACGAAGGTGGTCATGAAGGCGCGCCGCTCGCTTGCGGACACGAAGCGCATCCTTCGCGAGGAGGGCGCCTTCGACGGTTCCGAGCTCGTAGAGGACTGTGGGCTTCCGGGCGAGCGCGTGTACCGCTCGCTCGACGATGTGCCCGATCGGGGCAGCTACTTCTCGACGATGGTGGTGCGCTAGATGAGGGTTTCCTGCATAGCGTTCACTGAGAGGGGATATGCGTTGGCGGAGCGCACCGCACGCGCGCTTTCCGATTGCGCGCAGACAGGTGAAGATGACCCTGGCTGGGACGTTTCCGTTTCGCGCGGGTTCGGCGAGGGGAAGGCCGACCTGCGCGCATGGACGGCGCTCGCGTGGGAAGCGTCGGACGCGCTTCTGTTCGTGGGCGCGGCGGGCATCGCCGTGCGGGCGATCGCGCCGCATGTCGCCTCGAAGGCAACCGATTCCGCGGTTGTGGTGATCGACGAGGCGGGGCGCTTTGCCGTCCCACTTTTGTCGGGGCATTTGGGCGGTGCGAACGAGCTTGCGCAAACTGTGGCACGCGCGGCAGGGGCCATCCCCGTCATCACCACGGCGACCGACGTCCGCGGCGTGTGGGCGGTGGATACGTGGGCGCGCCGTGCGGGGCTCGCTGTTTCGAATCCCGAGGCTATCAAGCGAGTGTCGGCACGGCTGCTTTCGGGCGGGCGCGTGGCGCTCTATTCCGACATGCCGATTTCGGGACAGCCGCCTGAGGGGGTTGACATTGCGTCCGACCGCGCTCGGGCCGATATCGTCGTGTCGCCGTTCGCTGGCGCGAATGCAGGTGCGTCCGTTCGCGCGGCGGAGACAACGGGCGAGGTCGTACCCGCCGGTGAGACGGGGAAGCCGGCGGGCGTGCGGGCTCAGGCGCCTGCGCCCGAGCCGCTTCGCCTTGTCGTGCCCTGCATCGTTGTGGGCATAGGGTGCCGCCGCGGTGCGTGCGCCGAAGCGATCGGGGAGGCGTTTCTTCTCGCGTGCGGGCAGGCGGGTATCTCGCCTTCGGCCGTGTGCGAGGCGGCGACGATCGACGTGAAGGCGCGCGAGGAGGGTCTGCTCGCCTTCTGCCGCGCGCGCAATATCCCGCTCGCGACGTATTCCGCAGAGGAGTTGTCGCAGGTCGAAGGCAGCGTTTCGCCATCTGATTTCGTGCGCGCGACGGTGGGAGTCGACAACGTGTGCGAGCGTGCGGCGCTCGCGGACGGGGGCATACTTATCTTCCCGAAGCTCGCTCACGGCGGCGTGACCGTCGCGTTTTCCAAGGTAACTATCGAACTTTCGTTTAAGGAGCGGTGATGGGAAAGCTCTTCGTAGTGGGGATCGGCCCGGGCGGCCCCGACGGCATGACGATTGCGGCTCGGCGCGCGCTCGAGGCGGTCGACATCGTTGTGGGGTACACGAAATACGTGGAGCTCGCGCTCGCCGCCGTGCCCGACGCGGCGCGTCTCGCGACGCCGATGATGCACGAGGTCGAACGGTGCCGCGTGGCGCTTTCGCGCGCGCAGAGTGGAGAAGCGGTGGCGCTCGTGTGCAGCGGTGACGCGGGCGTGTATGGCATGGCGAGCCCCGTGCTGGAGCTTGCGGAGGACTACCCCGATGTAGACGTGGAAGTTATCGCCGGGGCCACCGCGGCTCAGAGCGGGTCGGCGGTGCTCGGCGCCCCGCTTGCCCACGATTTCGCGGTCGTGTCGCTTTCCGACCTGCTCACGCCGTGGGAGGTCATCGAGCACAGGCTCGCCGCCGTGGCGAGCGCCGACTTCTGCATCTGTTTGTACAACCCGCGCAGCAGAAAGCGCGCCGACAGGCTCTCGCGCGCGGCGAAGATTATGCTCGAATGGAAGGCCCCCGACACGCTCTGCGGTTGGGTACGCAACATCGGGCGCGAGGGGCAGCAATCGGGCATGTGCAGGCTCTCCGAGCTGGGGGAGTTCGACGCCGACATGTTCACTACCGTGTTCGTCGGCAACGCGGACACGAAGCGCGTAGGCGGCCGTATGGTCACGCCGCGCGGGTATCGGGAGATTCCATGCGAAAGGTAACGATCATTGGGGCGGGGCCCGGAAACCCCGACTTGCTCGCGCGCGCGGCGCTCGACGCGATCGACATCGCCGACGTGGTCATCGGCGCTCATCGCGCGCTCGTCGGCATCGACGTGCCGCCCGACGTGGTGAGATGCGAGCTCGTTAAGACGGCGGACATCGTCGCCGCGCTCACCGATGCGGCGTCGTGGCAGCGCGCCGTGGTCGTGATGACGGGCGATGTGGGGCTGTTCAGCGGCGCGCGCCGCTTGGTGGAGGCGCTCTCCGGCGACGCGCAGGTGGACGTGCGCGTCATTCCCGGCATAAGCTCAGCGTCGTATCTCGCCGCGCGCCTCGCGCGTCCATGGCAGGATTGGCGCTTCGTGAGCGCTCACGGCGTGGCGTGCGACATTGTGGCCGAGGCCGAGCGCGCAGGTGAGCTCTTCCTCGCCACGTCGGGCGGGGAAGACCCCTCGCGACTTTCGGGCGAGCTTGTGCAGGCGGGCTTCGGGGACGCACGCGTGACGGTGGCCGAGCGCCTGTCGTACCCCGACGAGCGCATCACCTGCGCGACCGCAAGTGAAATCGCAGGTCAGACGTTCGACGACTTGAACGTGATGCTTATCGAGTTCACAGACTGCGCCGGGTCGCCTGCGGGCTCTAGCGCAGCCTCCGAGGCGCCGGCCGGCGCGTCTGCGCCCGCGGCGGCTTCTTTCGTGGCGGTCTCTGCGGGCGCATTCCGCGCCGCGAGCTCCCGCTGGCCGTACGCTTCCTCGGGCATTCCCGACGAGCTCTTCATCCGCGGCGACGTTCCCATGACCAAGCAGGAGGTGCGCGCCGTCGCGCTCGCGAAGCTGCGCCTTACCGCGACCGACACCGTGTGGGATGTCGGCGCCGGCACGGGGAGCGTGTCGATCGAGGCGGCGCTCGTCGCGCGAGCGGGGTCGGTATGGGCGGTCGAGCGCAACGCGGCCGGCGTGCGGCTCATCCGAGAGAACGCGGATGCATTCGGGTGCGGCAACGTGCATGCGGTCCCCGGTGTCGCCCCCGAAGCGCTCGCGAAACTGCCCGTCCCCGACGCCGTGTTCGTCGGCGGAAGCGCGGGCGAGCTTCCCTCCATCGTGGAGGCGGCGCTCGAGAAGAACTCGCAGGTTCGCCTGTGCGTGCCATGCGTCACCGTTGAGACGCTCACCGAGGCGTGCGCGCTCCTCTCGGGTTCGCGCTTTAAGGGGTTCGAGGCGTGCCAGGTGTCGGCCGCCCGCGCCGAGGCTGTAGGCTCGCACCATCTTATGAAGGCGCAAAACCCCGTGTTCCTCGTCAGCGCGCGTGGTGCGGCCGCGGATGCCGAGGAGCTTGCCGAAGTCGGGGCGCTTGCTGAATCGCCTGTCGGCGAGGACCCCTCTGCGGAGGGGAACCCATCCGTTGAGGTGGTCTCGCTTGCTAATTGCAACGCCGCAGGTGGGGAAGGCGGCGCCCGGTGATTACGTCCATCCCGCGCTTCATGGTCGCTGCGCCCTCGAGCGGGAGCGGCAAGACGGTCGTAACGTGCGCGCTCCTGCGCGCGCTCGCGCGCCGTGGTCTTGCGTGCGCGGCCTTCAAATGCGGCCCCGACTACATTGACCCGCTCTTTCATCGCCGCGTCGTGGGTGCGCGCTCGGGCAACTTAGACGGCTTCTTCACCGACGCCCCGACGCTGCGCGCCCTGCTCGCACGCGGCGCCGCGGGCGCGGATGTCGCGGTGCTCGAGGGGGTCATGGGCTTCTACGACGGCATGGCGCCCGGCGTGGCCGACGCGAGCAGCTATCAGGTTGCGCGCGACACGGAAACGCCGGTCGTTTTAGTGGTGAACGGGCGCGGGGCGTCTTTATCGCTCGCCGCCGTAATCCGCGGCATCGCCGAGTTCCTGCCTTGTGCGAACGTGCGCGGCGTCGTGCTGAACAAGACGAGCGCCGCTGCCTGCGCCTACGCGGCGCCTGCGATCGAGAAGCACACGGGCGTCGCGGTTTTGGGGAATATCCCCGCCGACGAGGCGTTCTCGCTCGAAAGCCGGCATCTGGGGCTTGTGACCGCCGACGAGGTCGAGCAGCTCTCCGCGCGCATCGACAAGATGGCCGAGCTGGTGGAAAAGAGCGTCGACGTCGACCGCTTGCTTGAAATAGCGGCGACGGCACCCGATATCCGCGAGGAACCTTACCGGTTGGAGCCGATCGCGGGAGCGCGGCCCATCGTCGCCGTCGCGCGTGACGAGGCGTTCTCGTTCTACTACGAGGAGAACCTGCGCGCGCTCGAGGACCTGGGTTGCGAGCTGGCCTTTTTCAGCCCCCTGTGTGATAGCGAGTTGCCCCGGGGGGCAAGCGCCCTCTATCTGGGGGGCGGCTACCCGGAGCTCCATGCGCGGCAGCTCTCCGAGAACGCGCCGATGCGCGAGGCGGTGCGGTGCGCGGTGGAATTCGGCATGCCGACGGTCGCCGAATGCGGTGGGTTTCTGTACCTGCAGCGCGAAATCGCCGATAGCGAGGGGCAGCGCTGGCCTGTTGCGGGCGCCCTTGAGGGCGCGAGCGAGAACGGGGGAAGGCTGTCCCATTTCGGGTACGTGGAGCTCACTTCCCAACGCGACGGGCTCTACGGGCCGCGCGGCACACGCATCCACGCGCACGAGTTCCACTACTGGCAGTCCACCTGCCCGGGCGGCGACTTCTGGGCGCAGAAGCCCCGGCGCGACAAGGGCTGGCCGTGCATGTCGACCACCCCGTCCCTGGTTGCGGGCTTCCCGCATGTGTACTATCCTGCGAACCCCGACGTTGCGCGCGCGTTCGCGTCTGCCGCAGCGTCGTTTGCAGAGAGGAGACGGCATGGCTGAAGCAACCGAAACCGCGCTCGCCTGCATCCGCGAGGAAGTCGAGCGCGCGTTCTCGTCGGCGCCGGGCGCCGTGCTCGAAGCCACGCTCCCCCGGATCGAGCCCGCAGACGAGTGCGCCCGCGCCGCCGCGTACGCCGCGTGGGACTCCATCGCGCACCCCTTGGGGGGATTGGGCGACTTTGAAGACGCCGTCGCGTGTATCGCCGCAGCTCAGGGGAGCGCCGAGGTGGCCGAGTTTCCCCGTGCGCTCGCGGTATTCTTCTCCGACAACGGTGTCGTTGCCGAAGGCGTGTCGCAAAGCGGGCAAGACGTGACGCGAGCCGTCGCGCGCAACATGTGCGAGGGGGCCACGAGCGCCTGCCGCATGGCGGCGTTCGCGGGTGCCGAGGTCGTGCCCGTCGACGTGGGTATGGCCCGGGGTATAGAAGACACGCGCATGGTGCGCGCGAACGTGCGGCGGGGGAGCGGCAACATCGCGCACGGTTCCGCTATGTCTCGCGATGGGGCCGTGCGCGCGATCGAGGTCGGAATCGCCGTCGCGTGCGGGCTTGCCCGCACCGGCGTGCGCCTTCTCGCCGCGGGCGAGATGGGCATCGGCAACACGACCACCTCTGCGGCGGTGGCCGCAGTGCTCATCCGGGCGGAAGCGCGGAGCCTCGTCGGGCGCGGCGCGGGGCTCTCGGACGCCTCACTCGCGCGCAAGCGCGACGTGGTCGAGCGTGCTATCGACGCGAACTCGCCCGATCCCGCCGACCCGATCGACGTGCTCTCGAAGGTGGGCGGCTTCGACATCGCGGCGATGTGCGGCTTCTACCTGGGGGCCGCGGCCTCGAAGGCGCCGGCGCTCCTCGACGGGGTCATATCCTGCACGGCGGCCCTGTGCGCGGCGCGCCTGTGCCCCAACGCCTTGGGCTACCTCGTGGGCACCCACGCATCAAGCGAACCCGCAAGCCAGGAGCTCCTTCGCGAGCTCGGCATAAAGGCACCACTCGACGCAGGCATGCACTTGGGCGAGGGCGCGGGCGCCATGGCGTATCTGCCCCTTCTGGATTCGGCGTTGCGCGTGTACCGGGATGGGAAGACGTTCACGGCGACTGGTATGGCTGCGTACGAGCATTTCGAGGCCGGGAAATGACGGTGACACTTGTCATCGGCGCCGCCGCGAGCGGCAAGAGCGCCTACGCCGAGTCCCTGTGCCTCGGGCACGACGGCCCCCGCGTGTACCTGGCAACGATGGAACCCTTCGGGGAAGAGGGCGCCCGCCGCATCGCGCGCCATCGGTCGCTGCGCGAGGGCAAGGGGTTTTCCACCCTCGAGTGCACGCGTGACGTGGGCGCCGCAGTGCCCGGGCTTCCGCGCGGCTGCACGCTTCTTTTGGAGGACGTGGGCAACCTGGTTGCGAACGAGCTTTTCGCGGAAGGCGGCTTGTCCCCACGTGACCCCGACGCTGCGGCGCGCGAGGTGCTCGGAGGCATTGAACGGCTCGCTCAGGCCGCTGCGTATACGGTGGTGGTCACCGTCGACGTGTTCGCCGATGGGATGCGCTACGATGAAGGGACCGAGGCATGGAGGCGCGCGCTCGCGCGCGTGAACGCGGGTGTGGCGGCGCTGGCCGATCGCGCAGTCGAAGTGGTATGCGGGATTCCCGTGTGTATGAAAGGCGAAGGACCTACAAGGTGAAGATAGTAGAGGCAATCGGCGCGGCGTTCGGAACGTTCTCGCGCATCCCCGTCCCGAAATCGGCCTGGACCGATTTCGGGTCAACCCATGCGCTTGCCGTGTTTCCCCTGGTGGGCCTTGCGGAAGGCTTCCTCATGACGGCGTGGGGGTACGTGGCGAACCTGCTCGGCGTGCCCGCGACCATCGTCGCGGCCGTGCTCGTGGCGCTGCCTGTGGCGGTGACGGGAGGCATCCACCTAGACGGGCTCTGCGACACCTCCGATGCGCTTGCAAGTTGGGCCCCGCGCGAGCGAAAGCTCGAGATCATGCACGACCCGCGGGCGGGCGCCTTCGGGGTCATCGGTGTTGTTGTGTACCTTATTCTGCAGTTTTCCCTGTTCACCGCGCTGCCGCTTACGGCGGGGGCGTTCCTCGCGCTTCTGTGCTCGCTCGTGTTCTCCCGCTCGCTTTCGGGGCTCGCCGTTGAATACTGGCCTGCCGCGCGGGCGGACGGCATGGCCGCGGGGCTCTCGCCTGCGAAGAAGCGCGCGGCGATCGTCGTTCCGCTTTACGCTTTCGCAGCGGCTTCGGCTGCAGGGATGGTCGCGTGCGCTCAGGCCGTCGGCGCCCTTATGGCGGTGGCGGGGCTTTTGGTGCTCGCGTGGTACCGCCATGTTGCCCTGTCCCGCTTCGGCGGGGTGACGGGGGATTTGGCCGGATGGTTTCTGCAATGGGCCGAGCTCGCGATGCTTGCCATGCTGGTGGTGGGGGGCATGCTCCTATGATGCTCGTGGTAGGTGGCGCGCATTCGGGGAAGAGGACCTTCGTGCGCGAAAAACTCGGGTTCGCGGCGGACGATTTCGTCGACGCGGCGCAGCTTGCGGAGGGCGGCGTGCCCGCGGCTTTTGCCGGCCGCGTCGCATACCATGCTGAGGAACTCGTACGCGCGCTCGACGCTGACCGGGCGCTCGAGCGGCTGATCGGCTTCGACGCAGTGATTCTGCCCTTGGTCGGCTCGGGGGTCGTCCCCATGAGTGCGGAAGACGCCCAATGGCGCGAGCGCGCGGGGCGCCTGGGATGCGCGCTCGCTGCGCGCGCCGACGTCGTCGTGCGCATGACGTGCGGGATTCCCCAGGTCATCAAAGGAAACCTTGCCGATGCACCTCGAGGGACGCAGGGCGCGGGTGCGCTTTTGGAAGTCGTCTTCGTGCGCCATGGTGCCACGGCGGGCACGGAAGACCATCGCTACAGCGGGGCGGGCACCGACGAGCCCCTGTCGAGTGCGGGCGAGCGCGCTTTGCGCGACCTCGCGTGCGATCGTGACGTGTTCCGTGTTATCACGAGCGGCATGGCCCGCACCGACCAGACGGCGCGCATCCTCTTCCCGAACGCGGAGCTTATGGCGTGCCCCGGTCTGCGCGAGATGGATTTCGGCGACTTCGAGGGGCGAAGCGCCGCCGAGCTTAAAGAGGATGCGCGCTATCGCGCCTGGGTAGACTCCTGGTGCGAGACGCGCTGCCCGCATGGCGAGGGCAAGAGCGATTTCACCCGCCGCGTCATCGCGGCGTTTCGGGAGGCGTGCGAATCGGAGCGCGCCCAGGGGAGTGGGCGCGCCGTCTTCGTCGTTCACGCGGGTACCGTGAAAGCGCTGCTCTCCGAGCTAGCTGTCCCGAAAATGGGATACTTCGACGTGCATACCGAGCCGGGCGGCGCATGGGCCGCCACTTGGGATGGGCGCTGCCTTCGCGACGTTCGCCCCGCTTGGGGGGGCGATGCCCGGTGATGACGATTCTTGCCGTCGCCGCCGGGTTCGCGGCCGACCTTGCCTTCGGCGACCCGCGCTGGCTTCCCCATCCCGTCGTCGCCATGGGGCGCGCGATCACGTGGGCCGAAGGCCGCCTGCGGGGCGCATTCCCGCAAACGTCCGCGGGCACGCGCGCCGCAGGGCTTGTGCTCGCCGTGGCGCTTCCGCTTGCGTGTGGGCTTTTGACCTGGGGAATCCTGCATCTTTGCGGCATGGTTCACTCCGGCTTGCGCTTCGTGGCCGAGACATGGGCGAGCTATCAGATTCTCGCGGCATGCGAGCTGCGCCGCCAGAGCCTGGCCGTTGCCCGCGCGTTCTCGAAGGGCGGACTTGTCGCGGCGCGCGAAGCCGTCGGGCTCATCGTGGGACGTGACACGTCTGTTCTCGACGAGCAGGGCGTCGCGCGCGCCGCCGTGGAAACGGTGGCGGAGAACGCGAGCGACGGTGTCATCGCGCCGCTTTTCTACCTTATGATCGGGGGTGCGCCTTTGGGCATGGCGTACAAGGCGGTGAACACGCTCGACAGCATGGTGGGCTACACAAACGAGCGCTACATCGACTTCGGCTGCGCCTCGGCGCGCCTCGACGATGCGGTGAACTGGATTCCCTCGCGGTTATCGGCCCTGTTCATGATCGCCGTGTGCCCGATCGTCGGGCTCGACGCGCGCGGGGCGGCGCGCATCTGGCGCCGCGACAGGCGTCGCCATGCGAGCCCGAACGCGGCGCAGACCGAGTCGGCGTGCGCGGGTGCGCTCGGACTGCGCCTGGCAGGACCCGCGGTGTATTTCGGCAAGCTCGTTGAGAAACCGACGATAGGCGACGCGTCCCGCGAAATCGAGTGGGGCGACATCGCCCGGGCGACAAGGCTCATGCTCGCCGCGTCCGTATGCGCGCTCGTCGTCTTCGGCGCCGCGCGCGCGGCGGTCGTGCTCGCCGTGGGGGCGATGGCATGAGGAAAGACCACGCCGCGCCCCGGGCTGCCGGGGGAATCCTGCGCGCCCGCACGCATGGGGGCAGCGCGCAATCGCTCGGCATCGCTTGCGAAGGGGGTGCCTCCGACCTCATTGACTTCTCGGTGAACGTGAATCCGGCAGGCCCCTCGCCGCGCGCCGTCGCCGCAGCTTGCAAGGCGCTTTCTCGAATCGACGCCTACCCCGATAGGGAAAGCCTCGCCCTCGTTCGCGCGCTAGCGCGCGACCAGGGCATTCCCGAAGATACTATCGTCTGCGGCGCGGGCGCGTCCGACATCATCTGGCGGCTCGCCGCGGCGGTGCGCTCGAAACGCCTCGTCGTGTGCGCGCCGACGTTCTCTGAATATGCGGAGGCGGCATCGTACTACGGCGCATGCGTGCAGGAGTTCCCGCTCTCCGAAGCGGACGACTTCGACGTGCCTGCCTCCTTCGCCCGCGCGATCGAGGGGCCGAGAGACGTGGCGTACCTCTGCAATCCGAACAACCCGACGGGGCGCCTCGTCGACCCCCGTGTGATCGATGCTGCGGCCTGCCGCTGCGAGCAGGTGGGCGCGCTGCTCGTCGTGGACGAGTGCTTTCTCGGATTTGCGCCCGACGCCCGCGAAAGGAGCGTGGCCGCACGCGCCGCGTGTTCGCGCCATGTGGCCGTGCTCTCCGCGTTCACCAAGCTCTACGGAATGGCGGGGTTGCGGTTGGGATATCTGATCAGCGGAAACGCCCAACTCATCGAGGGGATTCGCCGGGCGGGGCAGGCGTGGCCCGTCTCCTCGGTCGCCGAGGCCGCGGGCATCGCCGCCCTGGAGGACGTTGAATACGTCTCGCGCACGCGCGATGTATTGGCGGGCGAGCGAGCGTGGCTTTCCCATGAGCTCTCCTCGCTCGGGCTTTCCGTCGTGCCGTCGGATGCGAACTTCCTTTTAGTCCGCACGCCGGCGAAAGACATCCCCGAGCGCCTGTATAAACAGGGGGTTTTGGTCCGCACGTGCGACTCGTTTTCGGTACTGTCCCGTTTCTGGTGCCGCGTCGCGGTGCGCACGCGCAAGGAGAATGCCCGGCTTGCGATGGCGTTCAGCCGTGCGCTTCGGGCGGAAGGCGCATCGGGCGAAGGCGAACCCGACGAACGGGGCGGCGCTTCTTGCAGCGGCGCTATGGCGGGCGCGGATGGCCGAGGCTCGGCGAAGGAGGTCGATACCCGTGGGTAGGGCGAAGCCCATCATGATCCAGGGCACCATGTCGAACGCGGGGAAGAGCCTGCTTGCGGCTGGGCTGTGCCGCGTACTTTCGCAGGACGGCCTGCGCGTGACTCCCTTCAAGAGCCAGAACATGGCACTCAACAGCGGTGTCACGGCCGACGGGCTCGAGATGGGGCGCGCCCAGATCATGCAGGCCGAGGCGTGCGGCATCGCGCCCGACGTGCGCATGAACCCCATCCTGCTCAAGCCCGAAAGCGGCCACCGAAGCCAGCTCATCGTGGCCGGCAAGGCGCAGGGAGCCTTCGCTGCGAGGGACTACTTCGCGCGAAAGAAGGCGCTCATGCCGCAGATTTTGGAGGCGTTCGATTCGCTCGCGGAGGAAAACGACGTCATCGTCATCGAGGGCGCCGGCAGCCCCGCCGAAATCAACCTTGCCGAAAACGACATCGTCAACATGGGGCTCGCGCGCGCCGTGTCCTCCCCCGTGCTGCTCGCGGGCGACATCGACCCGGGCGGGGTGTTTGCCCAGCTCTACGGCACGGTCGCGCTCCTTGCGCCCGAGGACCGCGCGCTTTTGCGGGGGCTTGTGGTGAACAAGTTCCGCGGCGATGTGGAAATCCTGCGCCCGGGTTTGGCCCCGCTCGAGAAGATGTGCGGGGTTCCCGTCGTGGGGGTCGTGCCGTATCTTACGCTCGACCTGGACGACGAGGACTCGCTCGCGCCGCGCCTATCTGCCCGCGAGGCGCGCGGCGTCATCGACGTCGCCGTCGTGCGTCTTCCGCATCTGTCGAACTTCACCGACTTCGACCCGCTTTCGCGCGTGCCCGGCGTGGGCGTGCGCTACGTTTCCTCGACGACCGATCTGGGCCGACCCGACCTGGTGGTGCTTCCCGGCTCGAAGACTACGCTCGACGACGCGCGCTGGCTTGCGGCTAGCGGCATCGGGGCCTGTGTACGCGCGCTTTCGGGCACGGGCACGCCGGTGCTCGGCATATGCGGAGGCTACCAGCTTTTGGGAGACGAGCTTTCCGACCCGCACGGCAGGGAAGGCGCTGGCACCGCGCGCGGGCTCGGGCTCATCCCTGCAAGTACGGTGTTCAAGGAGGAAAAGCGCCTCGCCCAGTCTGAGCTGCGCATCACGGGCGCCCAAGGCGCGTTCTCGGCGTGGAACGGCATGACGGCGCGCGGGTACGAGATTCACGACGGCGAAACGACCGTCTCCTGCGCTCCTGCGGGCACGATTGGCGGCAAACCAGAAGGCGCGGCCTGCGTAAACGTGTTCGGAACCTATCTCCACGGCCTGTTCGACGAACCGGGGGTGGCGCTCGCCCTCGCGCGCTCGCTCGCGCGCATGCGCGGCCTGCCCGAGAACGTCGTGGGTGCTGCGGGCGCGGCGTCCGCGGCCGATCACCGTGCGCGCGAGTTCGACCGCCTGGCCGACGTCGTGCGCGGGGCGCTCGACATGGAGTATGTCTACCGCATTATCGAGGAGGGCGTATGATCCACGTGTATCATGGCGACGGCAAAGGCAAGACCACGGCGGCGATGGGCCTCGCCCTTCGCATGCTCGCTGCAGGCCGCCGCGTCGTCGTCGTGCAGTTCCTGAAAGACGGCGAAAGCGGGGAGGTGCGCCTGCTCGCCGAGCATTTCGGCGTGCCCGTGTTCGCGGGGAAGGCGTCGGACAAGTTTACCTGGTCGATGACGTCGGAAGAACTTGCCGCGACGTGCGAGCTGCACGATGGGAACCTCGCTTCCGCGCTCGCCGAGCTCGAGGGCGCGCAAGAGGGGCTGCTCGTGCTCGACGAGGCGCTCGACGCGCTTTCGAAGGGGCTTGTCGACGAGGCGCTCGTGGACCGCGCGCTCGATATGTCCGCGCGCGGCGTCGAAGTAGCGCTCACCGGGCGCGCGCCTTCCCGCAAGATCGTGGAGAAGGCCGACTACATAACCGAGATGCGGTGCGAGAAGCATCCCTACGAGCAGGGGATATGTGCAAGGGAAGGAGTGGAGTACTAGATGGATTCCAAGGAGATGGCGCCCGGCGACATCGAGCGGCGCAGCTTCGAGATCATCACCGAAGAGCTCGGCGGCCGCACGTTCCCGCCGCTCGAAGAGCCCGTCGTGAAGCGCGTCATCCACACCACTGCCGACTTCTCGTACGCCGATTCCCTCGTGTTCACCCATGACGCCGCGCACTGTGCGCTCGACGCACTGCGCGCAGGGGCCGCGGTGCTCACCGACACGAACATGGCGCTCGCAGGCATAAGCAAGCCCGCGCTCGCGAAGCTCGGCTGCAAGGCCGTGTGCTACATGGCCGACCCTGATGTCGCCGCGGCTGCGCGCGCCGCGGGCACGACTCGCGCCGTTGCGAGCATGGACAAAGCTAGCGGCATCGAGGGTCCGCTCATCGTGGCCGTCGGCAACGCTCCCACAGCACTTCTGCGCCTCGCCGAGCTCATGGACGCGGGGAAGATCGCGCCCGCGCTCGTCGTTGGGGTGCCGGTCGGGTTTGTGAACGTGGTCGAGGCGAAAGAGGAGTTACTCGCGCGACGCGTACCGGCCATCGTCGCGAGGGGTCGCAAGGGCGGCTCGAACGTGGCGGCCGCCATTATGAACGCGCTGCTCTACCAGATCACGCGCCCAGGCGGCCCGAAGTGACGGCGCCCGCATCCGCGCCGGCGCTGCGCATCTTCGCCGGCACCACCGAGGGCCGCCTTCTGTGCGAATGGGCGAGCGGGGCGGGCATCCCCGCCCGTACCTATGCGGCAACCGAGTACGGAGGCGAGCTTTTGGGCGAGCTTCCAGGCATCGAGGTGCATGCGGGCAGGCTCGACGAGGCTGACATGGAGCGCGAGCTTTCCGGCGCGCGCATCGTTGTCGACGCCACGCACCCCTTCGCTACGCTCGCAAGCGGCAACATCCGGGCCGCTTCGCTCGCCGTGGGTGCACGATGCCTGCGCCTTGCGCGCCCGGTCGAGGCGCTGCCCAAAGGCGTCGTGTCGGTCGCGTCGATCGCCTGCGCGGCGCGCTTTCTCTCCGAGAACCCGGGTCGCGCTCTTCTCACGACGGGGAGCAAGGAGCTTGCTCCCTACACGCGCGTCGCCGATTTCGCGGAGCGCTTCTTCGTGCGCGTGCTCCCGCTGCCCAGTGCTATAACGAAGTGCATCGACGCGGGGTTTTCGCCGTCGCACGTCATCGGCATGCAGGGGCCCTTCACCCGCGAGCTCAACGAGGCGATGCTTCGGCAGGTGGGCGCCCAGTGGCTTGTGACCAAGGACTCGGGAACCGTAGGCGGCACGGCCGAGAAGCTCGCCTCCGCGCGCGACGTGGGAGCGCGCTGCATCGTGGTCACCCGTCCCGCCGAGGGAGGCGGGGCCCTTTCGCTTCGGGAAGTGGAAGACGCGCTCTTACGGGAGTTCGCGCGCTAGGCGCTTGCCGCACCTGCGCGCCCTCCCGCCCGCGTGGGGGTGTTCCTGTAGTTCTGTCAAGAAGGATTCGCCCTTTCGATAGGCGTTTTTGGCAATGCTGACGCAGGCCCTGCCGGGCCCAGGCCGACTTCGGCGAGGCCGATCTCTACGTTTCCGGCGTCCGCACCCCCAAACGGCCCCTAATTCGCCGCAACTTGTTGGTGGTGGCTTACTGGTAGCGTAGGCACTCCACCGGGTTGAGCTTTGCCGCGCGGCGAGCGGGGTAGAAGCCAAAGATCACGCCGATGCCGACGGAGACGCCGAAGGCCAGCAGCACCGTGGCGATTGAAAAGCTCGGTGTGATCTCCCCACTGGCACCGAGCTCGTTGAGAACCCCTGATCCTGCGGCAAACATCGCGAGGCCCCAGGCCAGCAGATAGCCAATCAGGACACCCAGCAGGCCACCGGTGACGCACAGCGCCGAGGACTCGGCCAAAAACTGCGCGGTGATATCGCGGCGACTGGCGCCCAAGGCACGGCGAATACCGATCTCGCGGATGCGCTCAGTCACGTTGGTAAGCATCATATTCATAATGCCGATTCCGCCGACAAGCAGTGAGATACTGGCGACAGCGCCCATGATGAGCGAGAAGGCGCCCATAAACGAGTTGAGTGCATCGATGGCGCTTTTCATGGAGGTCGCCGATACGCTGTCGTACTCATCATCCTCCGAGATGCCCTTCATCGCGCGCACCTTAGACTCGATGGTCTTGCAGAGCTCGTCCATGTCTGTGCCCTCGGCGGCAAGTGCCGTCACGCTGGGGAATGAAGGATTCTCGTCGCCAAACAGGCCGGAGATGGTTTCGCGTGGCATATATAGCGTGAGCGAGCCCATGGAGTCGCTGCCGCCATCAATCACGCCTACAATCTGCACCTCGCCGTTGGACACCTTGATGGTTTTCCCCAGTGCGTCCTGTTCGTTGCCGTAAAGCTGATCGGCGCCGCCGCGGCTGATGAGCGCCACGCGCGAGGCTGATTGAGACTCTGCCTGTGAATAGACACGTCCCGCAACGAGCTTGCTGGCGCCCACGGCATCGAGCATGTCGCTATCGACGCCGTGTGCCATGACGGTATAGCTTTTATCCTCGACCTTGTACTCGGAATAGGCGCTATCGACGATGCCGATCTGCTCAATCTGCGGCACCAGTTTGCGAAGCTTTTCCACATCCGAATCGGTGAGTTCTTGGGACGAATAGATCTCTACCATGCGGGCTGCATTGAGGCCCAGGCTGTTGACCAGGCTGTTTTGGATGCCGCCGATGAGCGAAGTCATGGCGATGACCGAGGCGATGCCAATGACGATGCCAAGGATGGTGAGCAGGCTGCGTCCCTTGTTGGCCTCGAGCGAGTGAAGGGCTTCTTGGACAAGATCGCGGGTGCTCATTCCTTCGCTCCCTTCGGCTGATTGGTGGATGTCGAAATCGTGGGCAGGGCGTTCACGGCCCCGCGTAACGTATTCGGTGTATGCGCGACATATGCGCCGTCATGGATTCGCCCGTCACGGATGGTTACGGCTCGATCGGCCTCGGCGGCGATGCCGGGGTCATGCGTGATGAGTACGATGGTCTTGCCGCGTTTCTGGAGCTTGTGGAAGGTTTCCATGACGAGCGCCCCGGTTGTCGAGTCTAGATTTCCCGTTGGCTCGTCGGCCAAAATGATGGGCGGGTCGTTGACGAGGGCGCGCGCGATGGCGACGCGCTGCATCTGTCCGCCCGAGAGTTCCGATATGCGGTGGTCCCAATGGTCGACCGGCAGTGTGACGGCTTGCAGCGCGTGCACGGCGCGCATCTCGCGCTGGCTACGCGGCACATTGGTGTAGGACAGCGGCAGCATGACGTTTTCGATCACCGTCAGACGCGGCAGCAAGTTAAAACTCTGAAAGACAAAGCCGATGCTCAGCGCGCGCACCTCGGTGAGCTCATCATCGTCGAGCTCGGCGACGTTGAGCCCTTGCAGGAAATAATCACCCGCCGTCGGCTTGTCCAAGCAGCCCAGGATGTTCATGAGCGTCGACTTGCCCGAGCCCGAGGGGCCGGTGATTGCGACGAACTCACCGGGGTTCACCGCCAGGCTCACGTTGTGCAGGATGTGGGCGCAACCGGCCTCGCTCTCAAAGATGCGGTGCACGTTGCGGATGTCGATGACGGGACGCATTACTTGCCCTCGTCGGCAGACATATTGTCGCCGCCGTCTGCCGTCATGCCTGTGCCGGTATCCGTCACGATGGTGTCGCCGTCGCGTAACTTGGTAACCGGGACGTCTGGGTTGATCTCGTTGCCCTGGTCGTCGCGCTTGACCTGCGTCTTACCGACTACAGCCTCGTTGTCGTTTTGCGTCACGACGGTCACCTTCACGCGGCGCGTCTTCTTGCCTTCCGAATCGGTGGCCAGATTGACGTAATAGTGCTCGCCATCTTCGGTCATCAGCGCCATGGTCGGCACCATAACCACGTCGTCGAGCTTCTCGGTCACTACCGAGACCTCGGCAGTCATACCCGGCTTAAGGCGACTGTCGGGTGCTTCGATGAGGATGTCGACGTTAAAGGTTACGCTGCCGCCGCCGGAGTTGGAGTCGGAGTTTGCCACCGAGGCGATGGCCGTGACCGTTCCCTGGCTCACGATATCGGGAAACGCTGGATAGGTCACGTTGGCGCTCTGGCCCACGGCGATCTTGGCGATATCCTTTTCGCCCACCTGCACGGTCACCTTCATCTTGGACAGGTCGGCAATCTGCATGCACTGCTTGCCGCCGCTTGTATCGCTTTCGCCCATGATCATGCCGCCTGTTACCGTGGCGCCCACCTTGGCGTTGAGCTCCACGATGCTACCCGAGCTCGGGGCCGTGACCGTACGGCTGGCGGCCTTGGCGTTCGCCTGGTCGAGGTTTGCCTGGGCCGATGCGAGGCTGCGCTGCGCGGCCGATACGGCGTTCGTGTCCGCTGATGCGGCGGAGACGCCAGCCGCTGCGGAAGCTCCATCGACGTCCGTCGTTGGGGTGGCCTGCGCGACAGCGGCGGCTTTCTGCGCGTTGGTGAGGTCTTCCTGGGCGGCTGCAACTGCACGCTGCGCCTCGGCAACGTTGCGATCGAGCTCGTCGTTTTTAATGGTCATAAGCACGTCGCCCTCGTTGACGGATTGGCCTGCCTGCACGTTGATCGAATCGACCGTACCGTCGACAGAAGGGGAGACCACTGAGGACGAAATGGGTTTGAGCTGGCCTTTCGCCTCGACCGTTGTGGTAAACGTGCCCTCGGTCACCATGTCGGTCACAGGCCCGCTAGCGCCCTGCGGCTGCGCATTGATAACCAGGGTTGCGACAATGGCAATGAGCGCGATGGCACCTACGACGCCGGCGGCAATACCGCGTCGAATCAGCTTTTTGCGTCGACGTTCGGCACGTTTTGCCTTGAGCTTGGCATACGCCTCTTCATCGGAAATTTCGGCCGTATCGTTCGTGCGTTCGCTCTGCTTGTCGGCATGTACGTTTTTAATCAGAGGAATCGTTTCGGTGGCACCTTCGGGCGTGTACTCGGCATCATCCGGGCCTGGGGTGATGGTGGGGACATTCGGCATAGCGTCTCCTTTATAGAAAGTTCCTCAATAAGTATATGCGCTCGTCGCGTAAGGCGGGCGCATATGGCGGATTCTTTCGGAACTGTTAGATTGGTCGCAGCGGCTCCACGTTGTAGGAATGCGCGCGTTGCACTACGAGTGGACAACCACGCACAGGCCGACTTTGATGCAGTCGTGAAGTGCCTTGGCGTCGGCCAGGCGCAGGTTGATGCAACCGTGGCTGCCGCACCACTTGTACGACTCGGCGTTATCGAAGCTCTTGTCGTTTTGCCAGGTGGCATCGTGGAAGCCGATCATGTTGCCCTCAAACGGCATCCAGTAGCTAACCGGGCTTTCGTATTTGGGCTTGCCGGTCTCGGGGTCCTTGGCACCGATGAGTTTGCTGGCGCCGTCGTTGCTGTTGATCTGCCAGACGCCCTCGGGCGTGGCGTCCTCGCCCGGCTTTCCCGAGATAAAGTTGGCCTCCCACACGATATTGCCGCTCTCGTCGTAGTAGCGCGCGTGCTGCTCGGACAGATCGACATCGATGTATGCCTTCCAGTCGGGCTCTCCCTTTGCGGTAAAGGTGTCGGCCTTCTGGGAGTACTTGATCTCGATTTCGCCGGTCTGCTTGTTGTTAATGGCGTCTTCGACCTGCTTGGCGAGCGAGCTGCTGTCGATGGACCAACCAAAGTCGCCGCCTTCGACGGCGCACTGCTTGCCATCGGCGCGCGTCCACCAGCGAGTGGAGCCCACGGTATTAAAGCCGTTGGCAAGCTCGGCTGCCCAGCTGCTGATCTGCGACGTATCGAGCGTGGGGTTGGCCGGATCGGCAAAGCTGATCCACTGCAACACGGAGCTGCCATCAACCTTGCCGGCATCCTCGCCGTTGAGCTTGAGGGTCACGTTGACGCCCAAGAAGTTGTTGGCGGCATCGCATGCGGCCTGAATCTGATCATCGGTCAGCGTTCCATTGAGTGGCTCATAGGCATCGTTGCCGAGCTTGGAAAGATCTACGGTCTCGGCCAGCGAGGCAAGCTCGAGCTCGGCATACTTAATGACATGCTCGCGGTTGAGTTTTTCGTTGGAGCGCGCCTTCTCGACGGTAAACTTGCCGGCCTGCTCGTCATAGGAGCTATTGGCCTCGAACGTGCCCGAACGCCCCTCGTTAAACTCGTCGATGGCGGCGCCCAGATCCTTCTCAAACTTCTTTTGGTCAAAAGTGTCGGAGAGCATGGACAGGTCGACGTCTTGATCAAGATCGACTTCGTTGGAGGTAGCGGTTGTTTTGGTCTTTCCGCTTAAGGATTCCACAAGGCGGACCGGCCATACAAAGGCTTCGTTGTGGCTGATGATCTCTTTTGCGGCAGCTTCGCCGTCGACGATGGGCTCATCGGACTCGGGCTGATACGTCCAGCTAAAGTCATCGCCTGTCACGGTGAGCTTATAGTGCTTCCATGCCGAGTTGACCTTGGTGGCGGCAGACGAAGCGTTGGAGAACGAGACGTCGACGCCGGCGATGGTGGTGTTGGGGTAGGCTAGCTGGGAAAACGCTACGACGCCTACGATATAGACAATGACGATAAGACCCAGGACGACAAAGAGCGTCGTCTTTTTGCCCGACTTATTGTTCTCGGCGGGTTTGCGCGCGGGGCCGCGATCGCCCTGAGCGTGCGTGGGGGGCTGCTTGGGCGCATTGCCGTTTGCCTGGCGCTGCTGACGTTGCTGGTTCGGGCGTTGGGAAGCGTTTGCCGCACCACGCTGCTGACCGTGACTCGGCGCGATAGGACGCGGCGACTGAACGCCACCGGTGTGCCTGCTCGGCTGCTGCGGATCGGGAATCAGTTGAGTTCGATCGTTTTGCGACATCGTATGCATATCCTTCGAATTTCGCCTTGCGGCTCATCGTGCTTTTACTGGGCTTGCATTATAGCGATTGCCCTGCTGTTTGTGGTACGGAAACGGTGGCATTCAAAAGAGGTGGGACATTTGTCCCACCTTTGAGTCGTCCTTTGTTGCTATCCGCACACACCGCATTTTGCGCAGGCCGAAAGTGCGGCCGGAGCCTGCGCGATGCCGCCCTTTGCCGTCTCGCGCAGCGTGGCCGGCAACGCGTGGCCCACTGAGAGCATGACATGTGCCATCTGGTCAAACGGCACCAGGCTCTTAATGCCGGCGAGGGCGAGTTGTGCCGAGCTAAAGGCCGCTGCCACGCCGATGGCATTGCGGTTTTGGCAGGGCACCTCCACGAGGCCACCGACGGGGTCACAAACGAGGCCCAGCAGGTTACTCAGCGCGATGGAACTGGCGTCGAGCGCCTGCTCGGGCGTGCCTCCGAGCATCTGCACCAGCGCGGCGGCAGCCATGGCGGCGGCGCTTCCCACCTCGGCCTGGCAGCCGCCCTCGGCGCCGGCGACGCAGGCGCTCGTGGTGAGGTTGAGGCCGATGGCGGCTGCGCAGTAGAGCGCGTCCATCACCTGCTCGTCGTCGAGCTGCAGGTGGTCGGCGAGTGCCAGCACACAGCCGGGGACGACGCCCGCGGATCCTGCCGTCGGAGCTGCGACGATTACGCCCATCGTGGCCGAGCGCTCGAGCACGGCCATGGCGCGGGCCACGGCGTCAGTCTGGACGGCGCCCATTAAATTGGAGCTCAGGTCGTTGCGGCCGGTGGCATCGACAAGCTTGGCCTCGCCGCCGATAAGCCCGCCGAGCGAGCGCTGCGGATTGACGATAGGGGCCGTGGTCTCCTCGCACATGACGTCGAGCACGCGGCGCATGGCAGCGACGGCGTGGGCCTCGCCGGTCAGACGCGCCTCGCGCAGGGCCATGACGGCGCCGATGCTGAGTCCCCGTTCCTCGCACGCATCGAGCAGCTGCTCGCCGTCGTCGAAGATTTCCTTTGCTGAGACGCCGGGGGAGAGCGATGAGGCAGAACCGGGGAGCTCGATAAAGGTCGCGTAATCGACATTGTCGAGCTTGCGCAGCATAGGGACGACGGTGTCGTCGGGTGCGCCGTCGGTCTCAAAGACGGAGTAGGCCTGGCCGCCCACCTCGGTGCGGTAGGTGCGGCAGAAGGCGATGTTCACGTGTACGTAGGCGAGCAGGTTCGTGAGCGCGGCGAGCACGCCGGGAACATCCTGGTGCGCCACGAAGAGCGTGGAGTACATGCCCGAGATGTCGACGCCGACGCCGTTAATGCGGCTGATGCGCATCTTGCCGCCGCCCAGGCTTTCACCGCGGACCTGTGCCGTGGCGCCCGTGTCGTCGACCATGTCGATGTCGACGGTGTTGGGGTGGATGGAGGCGTCGTCGCCCTTAATTTCAAAGTGATATTCGAGGCCCTGCTCGCGTGCGAGGTTGAAGGCCTGCTTGATGTTTTCATCATCGGTGTCGAGGCCTAGGATGCCCGCGACGAGTGCACGATCGGTGCCGTGGCCGCGGTAGGTGTGGGCAAAGGAGTTCCACAGGCCAAAGGTGACCTTGGTGATGCGGCCTTCCAACAGGCTGGCGGCAACTTGTGCGCAGCGCAGGGCGCCGGCGGTGTGCGATGAGCTGGGGCCGACCATGACGGGCCCCAGGATCTCGAATGCCGAGGTCGTAGCTAGTGTTTGCGGCTTGCCTGCCATATGCGCTCCTGTTCTATCCCGTCGTTCCGAGGGCTTTGGTATTTGGTCGCCTGCTCTACAGTCCTGGCTCGCACGGAGGCCACATTAAGTGGCCTCCGGCTCGTGCGGAACTCGCGATCGACCAAATACCAAAGCCCTCGGAACTTAGGATACATGGTTGGAGTGGCTGGATGTCAAAATTCATCAGCTGGGGACGTGCTGTTCATTGCGCATCGAAATATTCACACCACCGTGTAAATAAAAAGAAGTACCGGTTGGGGCCGGTACTTCTTTTGGTTCTAATGCTTTGCTGTCTGGGCTCTGTGAACCTATTTATAGGCCGCAGGCTGCTTTGAGTTCATCGACTCGGTCGGTTTTCTCCCAGGTGAAGTCGGCGTCTTCGCGGCCGAAGTGACCGTAGGCTGCCGTCTTTTCGTAGATGGGGCGACGCAGGTCTAGGTCGCGGATGATTGCGCCCGGGCGCAGGTCGAAGGTCTTCTCGACGGCCTCGACGATCTTGTCCTCGGCAACATGCGCGGTACCGAAGGTGTCGACCATGATTGAGAGGGGCTTGGAAACGCCGATGGCGTAGGCAAGCTCGACTTCGCAGCGGTCGGCCAGGCCGGCGGCGACCACGTTCTTGGCGACCCAGCGCGCGGCATACGCGGCGGAGCGGTCAACCTTGGTGCAGTCCTTGCCGCTAAAGGCGCCGCCGCCGTGACGGCCGTAGCCGCCGTAGGTGTCGACGATGATCTTGCGGCCGGTGAGGCCCGTGTCGCCCATGGGGCCGCCCACGACAAAGCGACCGGTGGGGTTCACGTAGATGTCCGCGTTGTCCCACGGCATGTTCTCGGCGGCCATGACCGGGGTGATGACGTGTTCGATGAGGTCGGCCTTGATCTTGCCCATGTCCTCAATCTCGGCGGCGTGCTGCGTGGAGATGACGATGGTCGTGACCTCCACGGGCTTGCCTTCCTCGTAGCGCACCGTGACCTGGGTCTTGCCGTCGGGGCGCAGGTAGGGCAGGGTTCCGTCATGGCGCACGGCAGCCAGGCGCTCGGCCAGGCGGCTCGCCAGGTAGTGCGGCATGGGCATGAGGGTCTTGGTCTCGTTGGAGGCATAACCGAACATCATGCCCTGGTCGCCGGCGCCGATCAGGTCGATCGGGTCGGTGGTAGCGCCGGTCTGGGTCTCGAAGGACTCGTCAACGCCCTGGGCGATATCGGGCGACTGCTCGTGGATGAGGCTCATAACGCCGCAGGTGTCGCAGTCAAAACCGAACTTGGCGCGGTTGTAGCCAATGCGGCGGATGACGCCGCGGGCGATTTCCTGTACGTCGACGTAGGCCTGGGTGCGAATCTCGCCGGCGACGATGACCGTGCCGGTGGTCACGAGGGTCTCGCAGGCGCAGCGGACGTTCTCCACGTTGGCGGGCACACCGTTGGGCGCAATATAGCCCTGCTCCTGCAGCTCTATTTCTTTGGCGAGGATTGCGTCGAGGACGGCGTCACTGATCTGATCAGCGATCTTATCGGGATGACCTTCGGTCACCGACTCCGACGTAAAAACAAAGGACCCGTGTTGGGGTGGGATGGAACGAAGTTCTTCTGACATGATTGTCCTTTCAAAAACGTGTCCCAGCGACCGTTACCATTCCGCCGGGCTCTCTATGTAAGGGCACATCATAGCGCGTAAATCAAACATTCACACCCTTTCCGCACCTACTCATTGGGGACAGACTTAAATAATCAGCCTTACCTAAGCGCCGACAGGTTGCCCAAAGAATGGTCATTTTAAGTCTGTCCCCAATGAGCAGGTCGGTGCCCTTTGTGCGGAGGTTGCTTTGTTGCTTTATACTGATGCGGTTAGACATCCATCCTGCAATCGAGGAGATTTCCATGGCATCAGACGTTCGCGTCCGCTTTGCACCCTCACCGACGGGCAAGCTGCACATCGGCGGCGCCCGCACCGCTATCTATAACTGGGCTTTCGCCCGTGCTAACGGCGGCACGTTCATCCTGCGCATCGACGACACCGATCCCACCCGTTCCACCGACGAGAATACGCAGATCATCCTGCGCGCCATGCGTTGGCTGGGCCTGGATTGGGACGAGGGTCCCGAGGTGGGCGGCGACTATGGCCCCTATGCCCAGACCGAGCGCCTGGACCTGTACAAGCAGGCCGCCCAGAAACTTTGGGACGAGGGCAAGGCCTATCCCTGCTTCTGCACCAAGGAGCAGCTCGACGCCGACCGCAAGGCCGCGCAGGAGCGCAAGGACCCCTTCCAGGGCTATCAGCGTCGTTGCCGCGATCTTGATCCCGAGGAGGCCCGCCGCCGCATCGAGGCCGGCGAGTCCTACGTCCTGCGCATCAAGGTGCCCGAGGACCGCGGCGACGTCGTCATCCACGACGCCGTTCACGGCGAGGTGACCTTCGACGCCAAGGAGCTCGACGACTTTGTCATCTTCCGCTCCGATGGCACGCCCACGTACAACTTCGCGACCGTCGTCGACGACGCCATGATGAAGATCACCCATGTCATCCGCGGCGACGACCACCTGTCCAACACCCCGCGCCAGGTCATGGTCTACGAGGCCCTCGGCGCGCCCGTGCCCACGTTCGCCCACATCTCCATGATCCTGGGCGCCGACGGTAAGAAGCTCTCTAAGCGCCACGGCGCAACTTCGGTGGAGGAGTACCGCGACGCCGGTTACCTTTCCGACGCCTTCGTCAACTACCTGGCGCTGCTTGGCTGGTCGCTCGACGGCGAGACCACGATCATCCCGCGCGATGTTCTTGCTAGCAAGTTCTCGCTCGACCGCATCTCCAAGAACCCGGCGACCTTTGACCCCAAGAAGCTCGACTGGGTCAATGCCGAGTACATCAACGGCATGTCCGATGCCCAGTTTGCCGACGAGATCATGGTTCCCGAGCTGCACGAGGCGGGTCTCATCGAGGGTAACGTCGAGTACGGCGAGGATTGGATCGATGCGCTTGCCGCCATCGTCAAGCCGCGCACCAAGATGCCGGCCGAAGCCGTGACTGTCGCCGCTCCCATCTTTGCCACGGCCGAGACGCTCGAGTATGACGAGAAATCCGTTAACAAGGGCCTGGCCAAGGAGGGTATGGGTTCCATTCTGGACGCCGCCAAGGCCGCGCTCGAGGGCGTGGACAAGTGGACTGCCGAGGCCATCGACGCCGCGCTTGAGCCGCTGCCCGAGCAGATGGACCTCAAGAAGCGCGTGGTGTTCCAGGCCGTGCGCGTCGCCGTCTGCGGCAACATGGTGAGCCCCCCGCTGGGCGAGACCATGGCGCTCGTCGGCCGCGACGACTGTCTGGCGCGTATCGACCGCGCCCGCACGATGGCGCTGTAGTCGCTGCGCAAACGTTTGTATCCGAGCCCCGTTCACCCCGAGCGGGGCTCTTGTTTCTGTACCGATGAGTGGGTTGCTGGGACAAAATAATCAGTGGTGTTTGTCCCACCCCTTTCAGGTCCGTTCGTTAGAGGTGGTGTATGGCTCAACAACTGTCGCTGTTTGGTTCACCGGAACCGGAGGAGTCTCCGGCGGCACCGGCATCCGCTGCTGCCTCGGCCAAGCCCGATCCTGTACCTGAGCCCATTGCCGCCTACTCGTGCGTGGTTCTCGATATCCCCACCCGTGCGCTGTCCGAACCGTTCGCTTACGGCATTCCTGAGTCCCTTGCCAACGAGGCCCAGGTCGGATCGACGGTCCTGGTCCACTTTGGCAACCGTGCCGCCGCAGGCTACATCGTCGATATTGCGCCCGAGCTGGGCGACCTGCAAGGCAACAACGCCCTTGACCTTTCGCGCATCAAGCCTGTCGAAGCTATCCTCAGCAAACCGCTCTTTACCGCCGAGGCTGCCCGCATTGCGCGCTGGATGAGCCGCGAGTACGTCGCGACGCTTTCCGAGTGCCTGCGCCTGCTTTTGCCACCGGGCGGCAGCCCGCGTGTGGTCAAGGGCGACGACGGCGTGTGGACGGTTGAACGTCCAGCCGTCAAACCCATCCAAAACCGCTGGGTGATGCTTACGCCCGAAGGCTTTGACTACACGCCACCCAAGACCGCGGTCCGCCAGCGCCAACTCATCGAGGCGCTCCAGTGCGGACCGGTCACGACGCGCGACCTCAACCTTCTCTATAACAGCATGTCGGCGACCATCAAGGCGCTCGAAAAACGCGGCGTTGTGGTGGTGGAAGAGCGCCGCGCCTGGCGTGGCTGCGGCGAGCAGACCACGCTGTCCTCGGCAAGCGGCAAAGCGCCGGTCTCCCTTACCAGTGGCCAGCAGCAAGCACTTGCTCAGATCGAGCGTGCCCGTCTGGACGCTCATGGCGACGTGGTGCTGGTAGACGGCGTCACCGGCTCAGGCAAAACCGAGGTCTACCTCTCCGCCATCGAGCGCGTGCTCGCAGCCGGTCGCTCTGCCTGCGTGCTGGTGCCCGAGATTTCGCTGACGGCCCAGACCGTCGGCCGCTTCCGTTCGCGCTTTGGCGAGACGGTCGCCGTGTTCCATTCGCGGCTTTCGGCCGGCGAGCGCCTGGACCAGTGGGATATGGTTGCCAGCGGTGCGGCCCGCGTGGTCGTCGGCGCACGTTCGGCGCTCTTTTGCCCGCTTGGCGACCTGGGCCTCATCATCATTGACGAGGAGCACGAGACCAGCTACAAGCAGGGGTCCAGTCCGCGCTACCACGCGCGCGAGGTGGCGGCCGAGATGGCGCGGCGCTACCGCTGCCCGCTCGTGTTGGGCTCCGCCACGCCCTCGGCCGAGGCCCTCGACCACTGCCGCCGTGGAACGTATAACGGCACCACTTGGACGCGCGTCGAGATGCCCGAGCGCCCGGGACACGCCGTGCTGCCCGAGGTCCGCATTGCCGACCTGCGCCGCGAGTTTTCGCACGGTAGCCGTTCAATGTTCTCTAAACCGCTGATGGAAGGTTTGGAGCGCGTTGTAGAGCACCGCGAGAAGGCCGTGCTGCTGCATAACCGCCGTGGCTTTGCGCCGTTCCTGATGTGTCGCGAGTGCGGCTGCGTTCCCACCTGCAACCACTGCTCCACCGCGCTTACGTATCACGAGCGCACGCACACGCTGCAATGTCACACATGCGGATCCTCCTGGCGCGTGCAGCCGTATCCCGCGCCCACGAGTCGTTGCCCCAAATGTGGCAGTCGCTACCTGGCAAAAATGGGGCTGGGCACGCAGCAGATCGAGGACGCACTGCACCAGATGCTGCCCGAGGACGTCGCCATCATCCGCATGGATGCCGATTCCACGCGCGGCAAGGATGCGCACAAAAAACTGCTCGAGCAGTTCGATGCGGCCGATTGCGCCGTGTTGCTGGGCACCCAAATGATCGCAAAGGGTCTCGACTTTCCCGAGGTCACGCTCGTGGGCGTGGTCAATGCCGACTTTGCCCTCAAGCTGCCGGACTTCCGCGCAGGGGAGCGCGCCTACGATTTGCTGGAGCAGGTTGCGGGCCGCGCCGGCCGCGGCGATCGCCCCGGCGAGGTCATCATCCAGACCTACCTGCCCGATGACCCGGTCATCCGCGCCGTCGCCGAGCACGATCGCTCGATCTTTACCGACTGCGACCTGGACCAGCGCCGCGACGCACTGTATCCGCCGTTCGTGCGCCTGGTTAACATTTTGGTGTGGTCTGCAAACCGCGACGATGCGCAGGATTATATCGGGCGCATCGCAAAGCTTCTTAAGCGCCGCTGGCATGCCGCCGCGCCCGATTTTTTGCGGGCGGGGAGTGCCATGCCGCAGGTGCTGGGTCCGGCTTCGTGTGTAATCGAGAGAGCCAAGGACCGTTACCGCTTCCATCTGGTTGTGAAGTCGCCCGTGGGGTACCATGTCTCTGATGATATCGACGCCTGCCTCAAAGAGGTGGGCTCTGTGCGCGGCGTGAGCGTGAGCGTTGACGTCGACGCCTATGATTTGATGTAACAACCCGAAAGGATGGCCATGGAAGCCAACGGAATCGTACTGTCGCCCGACCCTCGTCTGCGCCAGGTGTGCGCCGTCATCGAGGAGATTACCCCGGCGATCGAGGCGCTTGCCGAGAAGATGAAGAAGATGATGTTCGAGAACGGCGGCTGCGGTCTGGCTGCCCCGCAGATCGGCGAACTCATTCAGCTCGTCACCATCGACTGCGACTACACCGACAAGAACGACTATGACCCGTACGTGCTCATCAACCCCGTGATCGTGGAGCAGAGCGACCATCTGGTGCCGTTTAGCGAGGGCTGCCTGTCCATCCCTGGCATTAGCTGCGAGATCGAGCGTCCCGACCATGTCGTCGTCGAGGCGTACGACTTGGACGCAAACCTGATTCGCTACGAGGCTACGGGCGACCTGTTCTGCGTGTGCCTGCAGCACGAGATTGATCACCTGCACGGCAACACCATGTTCGAGCGCCTTAAGCCGATGCAGAGGCTCAAGGCCGTCAAGGAGTACCAGGACGCCCTGGCCCGCGGCGCTCGACCGGGCGAGACGGAGTAAGTCGTCCGCCCCCTTCCGCCGCAGGGCTTAGGTTATTGCTCCATGCTCAAACAGTCCTGCTCGCACGAAGAGCACATTAAGTGCTCTTCGGCTCGTGCGGAACTGCGCGTGGAGCAATAACCTAAGCCCTGCGGCGGAAGGGGACTGCGTTTTCGTGCTCCTTTTCGCCCGGGTGCCGTTGGGCCAGGGAGGGGCGTCTTCGCTGATAATTGCTTTGTTGGAAGAGCTGCTTTTATTGCGGCTCTTTCTTTGGTTTTGGGTATATTTGTTCTTGTTGAATTGTTATTGCGGATGGGCTGGGTACTTGGCTTTCCGCTGTTGTTTGTAGCCGTCTCGGCTCGATTTGAGGGGAGACATAGTTTTATGCGTATTGTGTTTATGGGTACGCCCGATTTTGCGGTGCCTTCTTTGGTTTCGCTCGTCGAGGCTGGGAACGAGATTGCGCTCGTAATTACTCGTCCCGATGCTGTTCGTGGGCGTGGTAAGAAGCTTGAGCCGTCTCCTGTTAAGGCCAAGGCGCTTGAGCTTGGCCTGCCGGTTGTTGAGGCTAATCGTATGACGCCTGAGGTTGTTGAGGCGTTTCAAGCTGCGCAAGCCGATATTTTCTGCGTGGCTGCCTATGGCTGCATTTTGCCTGATGAGGTGCTGCATATGGCGCCGCTTGGTATTGTGAATGTTCATGCGTCCTTGCTGCCTCGCTGGCGTGGGGCTGCTCCTATTCAGCGTGCGATTCTCGCTGGTGATGAGGTTGCTGGCGTTTCTATTATGCGTATTGGACATGGCGTTGATACCGGCGCTTATTGTGCCCAGGCGTCTACGTCGGTTGCCGGTAAGCATGCCGAGGCTTTGACCATGGAGCTTGGTGAGCTTGGCGGCAAACTGCTTGCCGATACGCTTCCTTCTCTTGCCGATGGCACCGCCGTTTGGACTGAACAAGATGAGTCGCTTGTTACCCATGCTGCCAAGATTTCTAAGCAGGAGATGCGCCTGGATCCGCAAATGGAGGCGCTTGATTGCGTGCGTCATGTGCTGGCCTCGTCCGATACCGCGCCTGCTCGTTGCTTGATTGCCGGCAAGACCGTGCGTGTGCTCGATGCTGCGGCGGCTGATGTGTCGCTCGGCGAGGGTCAGGTTCTCGTTCAGGCTAAGCGTGTTTACCTTGGCCTTTCTGATGGCTCGGTTGAGCTGCTCGAGGTTAAGCCTGACGGCAAGCGTGCTATGTCTGCTTCTGCTTGGGCTGCTGGCCTGCAGGGTGCCGATCTTATCTGGGGTGTATTGTCATGAGCAAGCTGTCTCCCGCGCGCAAGCTTGCGCTCGATGTGCTGATGGAAGCCGATCGCCGCGGCATGTATGCGCGTGACGTGCTCTCTGCTCGCGCTACGGCCAAGGCCATCGACCAGCGCGATTCTGCATTTGCCGCCCGCTTGGCGCTGGGCGTTGCCGCCACACAGGGCATTTTGGATGAGCTGCTCGACCAGTTTCTCGATAAACCCAAAAAGGTTGCACCGCGTGTTCGAATGGCGCTTCGTATCTCGGCCTTCGAGATGCTCTATCTGCATACGCCTGGCCGCGTTGCCGTAAGTCAGGGTGTTGAGCTGGTTCGCAGCGGCGCTAAGTCGGCTGCCGGTCTGGCGAACGCCGTGTTGCATAAGGTTGCTGACAATGTTGAGGACTTTGCCACCGCAGCCGATGCCGATGAGTCCGAGCGCCGCTTGGTTCGCCTATCTCGCCTGATGGGCCTGCCGCGCTGGCTGTGCGCTCGCATTATGGCTTCGTTCGATACGCCCGAGGGCGCGCTCAACTTTGCGGGCAATCTGGCGCCCGCGCCGCTGGCCCTGCATGAGAACGCCTTTGCGACCAAGTCCGATCCGTATATCTCGCAGCTCGTCGCGCCTGTGTTCCCGGGCTGCCATGCCCCGGTCGATGCGCAGGTCACGGTTGCATCGGGCGTGTTTGAGCGCGCTGCGGCCGTGGCGTCTGATCTCAACGCGCAGCTTATCGCCACAGCTGCCACGCGTCCTGGAAGCTGCCTTGAGATTGGTGCCGGTCGTGGCACCAAGACCTATGTGATGATGTGCCAGGCCAAGCGTGCGGGATATGAGCGTCAGCATACGGCGCTTGATCTTCATGATCGCAAGTGCGATCTGAATCTCGCTCGCCTGCATAAGGCCGGTATTCAGGGCGTTCGTACGGTTTCGGGTGATGCGTGCGAGCTTGATGAGGTGCTCACATCGTTTGATGCCATGCTTGGCAAGCCGGTTACGTTCGACACGGTCTTTATCGATGCACCGTGCTCTGGCACCGGAACCATGCGTCGTCATCCTGAGATCCCGTGGCGCCTGACCGAAAAGGATGTGGCGGTTGAGCTGCCCAAACTGCAGCTGACGATGCTCAAGGAAGCCGCCGCGCGCGTGGCTGCCGGCGGTGAGCTTATCTATGCCACCTGCTCGGTCTTTGATGAGGAGAACACGCAGGTCGTGGATGCCTTCCTGGCCTCTCCCGAGGGCGCCGGCTTTACCGTGGCGCCGCTCTCCGAGGCGCAGATCCTGCAACTCCCCGAGTTCGATCAGGCTAAGAAGCTCATATCCGTACGCCAGAACGAACGAGGCCTCTTCCAAAGCGTGCCGGTAAACGCCGACTCCTGCGACGGCCACTTCTGCGCCCGCCTGGTCCGCAAGTAACGACTAAGTTGCGGTGAAATAGGGATTGAATAGCGGCTTTTACCTGCCAAACAGTCCTTATTTCACCGCAACTCATAAGGAAACCTGGGTAGCTAAAGAATCAGCCCCGCGATCGGTGTCGGTCGCGGGGCTGTTCGGTTTCTAGTGGCTGTGAGGGCAGTTGGCGCAGCAGCCGCTGGTGGCGCTGGTGCTGGCGCCGCCGCTTCGCTGGTCGGTGTTGTAGAAACCGCTGCCCTCAAATTTAATACCGCTGGCCGAGAACGTCTTGACCGCCGGGGCACCGCAGCTCGGGCATAGGACCTCGGGGGTCTCGGACATGGGATGCTCAATCTCAAACACGTTGCCGCAGCTCGAGCACTTATAATCGTAGCGCGCCATAATACTTCCTTTTCAGCACAAAGCGGGCAGATCGCTCTGCCCGCATAAATTCAAACAGCTGTAACTGTACCCTATATCGGGGGTTTTATCACGCTTCGCCCCAGAATCTATGGGTGTTGCGCAGGAGCTGTGCAGTTTTGCCCTCGGCGGCCGCAACGTCGGCCTCATCGGCCTGCCAGGTCCAGTTGCCCGTGGCGACACCCGGCACGTTCATGCGCGCGTCGTCGCTAAGCCCCAGAACATCCTGCAGCGGCATCATCACCAGGGGAGCGTCGCTTGCCAGCGCGTCGCTCATCAGCTTGGCCGCCACCTCAACACCGCTCGGCTCGTCGCCGCCCGCAAAGGAGCGTGTGCACCAACCGGTGAGCGTCGACGTGTCGTGCGTCGAGGTATACAGAATCTTGCCCGGCGTGGGATGCACACCGCAGCGGACGTCGTAATCGCTAAACTCCAGCACGTCCATGCCGGGGAAGCCGCAGGTCGAAGCCAAGGCGCGAACACCGGGCGTCAGGTAGCCTAGGTCCTCGGCGATAAAGTTGAGCGGCCCCAGCTCGTCATAGGCAGTCTGGAACAGATCCTTGCCCGGACCCGCCAGCCAGCGGCCGTCGGCGCAGGCCTTGCCTGCGGGAATGCTAAAGTAGCTGTGGAATCCCAGGAAGTGGTCCAGGCGCACACGGTCGTAGAGTGAGAACGCGCGACGCAGACGGTCCATCCACCAGCGGTAGCCGTTCTCCTTCATATGACCCCAGCGGAACGTCGGGTTGCCCCACACCTGGCCCTCGGGCGCAAAGTTGTCGGGCGGTGCACCGGAGATCTCGATTGCCTTACCGGTATCGGACAACCAGAAGTTCTCGGGTTCGCTCCACGCATCGGCCGAATCGTCCGAAACGTACATAGGAATGTCGCCGATAACCTCGATGCCCTTCTTGTGCGCATAGTTCATGAGCTCGCACCAGGCAAGGTCAAAGCGGTACTGCATGTACGCCTGCAGCTCTGCCTCGTCGTGGAAACGCTTGTCGTCAATCAGATGCTCGTTGTAGCGCGCGACATCGGCCGGCCAATCGTGACGCGATTCACCTTCAAAGTACTTCTTGACGGCCATGTAGACGCAGTACTTCTCGAGCCAATCGGCGTTGCGATGTTTAAACGCCGTGTAGAGCGGGTCTGCATCCTCGCCGCCACGGGCCTTCCAAGTCTCAAAGTCGGCCGCCAGTTCCACTTGGCTCTCGGGCAGCAGGTCAACATTGCCCGCAAAGGCCGAAGGCCCAGCGTAAGGGGAGCGGAAGAAGTCCGTCGGGTTGACAGGCAGGACCTGCCAGTAGCGCATGCCCATAGCGGACAGATGGTCGATAAAGCGACGCGTGGGTGCGCCGATCGTGCCGGGCTTGCCGTCATCGGTCGGCACCGAGGTGATGTGGCACACGACGCCCGCGTCGTGATCGAGCGGCTCCTGCAGGCGCTGCTCGGCATGGTGATAGATGATCGACGAGCCCAGCGGATACAGATCGAGCGTGACCGTACCGTTGTGGATCTCGCACTCGTGACCGCTGATGACGTCACTCGCGCATTCGCCGAGCGCCGGAATCGTCACGCGGTGCGAATTGCGCAGACTGCGGTTGATGATAACCGTCGCGGACTCGCCATCCTTGCCCGTGCGGTTGTAGGCCAGCACCTCATCGTTGAGCGCGAAGGCCTTAATCTCGCCGTCGATCATAAACGGCAGTGCGCGGCGTACGGCGGAGGCGTTCTTGACAATAGCCAGCGTGTCGAAGTCGTGCAGTTGGTCCTTGGTCGGCAGAGTGCGGCGGTTGCCCGGATCGGTAAGGCCCTCCAGGCCGTATTCGTCGCCGTAGTAGATCGAAGGCACGCCGGGGAAGGTCATCTGCATGAGCGTTGCAAGCCAAAAACGGCTCTTGGCCAGGCCCATCGAGCTCTCGTCCAGTCGCCACTTGCTGCGCTCGCGCTCGGGCAGCTGCGACTCGTCGGGGCCGCCGCCGAGCACCGAGATGATACGCGGGCGGTCGTGGCTCGAAAGCAGATTGAGCGCGCAGGACAATGCCTCGCTCGGGTAGTTCTCGCGCAGGGTTTCGATATCCTCGGCTGCTTGGTAGGCGTTCTTGTAGCCCATCAAAAAGCCGATGACCATGTCGCGGAAAGGGTAATCCATAGCAGAGTCCAGCTCGGAGCCCTGCAGGTAACGACGCAGATGGCCATAGCTAATCTTGTTGGAGGCGTCTTCCCAGACTTCGCCGAGCAACAACGCGTCAGGCTTTTCGGCAAGTACGGCCTTCTTAATCTCGGCCAGGAAGTCGTCGGAAAGCTCGTCAGCGACGTCCAGGCGCCAACCATGGGCACCGGCGCGCAGCCATTTGCGGATCACGCCGTCCTTGCCCAGGAGCCGCTCGCGTACCAGCTCGGAGCTCTCATTGATGGCGGGCATGTTGCCCACGCCCCACCAGCAGTCGTACGAGCCGTCCTCGTGGAAATAAAACGCATCGCGCCACGGCGAATCCTCGCTCTGCCACGCGCCCACGCCGGGGTAGTTGCCGTAGCGGTTGAAATAGATAGAGTCGTCGCCCGTGTGGTTGAAGACGCCGTCCAGAATAATGGAAATGCCGAGCTTCTCGGCTGCCTCGCACAGCTCCGTAAAGTCCTGCTCGGTGCCCAGGATCGGGTCGATCTTAGTGTAATCGGCCGTGTCGTAGCGGTGGTTGCTCGCGGCCTCAAAGATGGGGTTGAGGTAGATGGCTGTAAAGCCCAGCTCGGCAATGCGGGGCAGGTCATTTTGGATCCCCTTGAGCGAGCCGCCGTAAAAATCCCAGGTCCTGATGGAGCCGTCTTCGGCACGCTCGTACTCGGGCGGTTCATTCCAGTCCTCGACCATGCGGCGCTGGATTCCGTTGCGAGGCTTTTCGACTTCGGTCAGCGTGCGCTCGCGCCAGTTTTCGTCGCGTGCATAGCGGTCGGGGAAGATCTGGTAAACCATGCCACGCTCGTACCACTCGGGACGAATTTCGCGGTGCTTGTAGACGGTAATCTGGAAGGACGGGACCTCGGCGTAGTCGTAGGTTACGCCCTCGCCGCCGGTGCGGCCTTGCGGCGCGCCCAAGCGAACCTCGGGTTGGCCCTCGATATTGCAGATAAAGCTGTACCAGATAAGACAGGGCTCGGTGCACTCAAACTCTACGGTAAATATGCCGTCGCCCTCGTGCGTCATGGGATACCGAGACTCACCGATCTCATCGACCCAGGTGCGCAGCGTAAGCGTTGCCTGGTTGGGATCGGCATCCTCCAAAATCACCGAGAGTGCAACGGAAGTTCCAGTGGTCACAGCGCCAAACGGAGTGCGAAACTGCGGCAGGCGGCTGTTGTGAATCAATCTCATAGTACGGTCCAGTTCTATACAGTCATGGCCAACGGGCCATGGGCTTAACGCACGGTACTTAAGTATATCGTTGCACTTTAGTTGTATAAACTACAGCCGCTCATTATCGGCGAACGGTTGTCCTAGAAAATCGTTTTACCATCCAAATTATCGCGGCATTCGAAAACGCACATACCGATACTATTTGTAGCCAACCAAAAGTACCCCGGTTTACTACGATAAATTGAATGATCTCAACCACAGTCAATTTGGTGATATTAAAACCGCAGGTAAAAGCATTGGCAATTTCGTAGATTGCTCGTTGTGATCGGCCGGAGCCATTTTGTCGTAGTAAACCGGCCCTCTTTTTAATACGAAGTTCAACAAAGAAGAGGGCGCCTGGTTGGGGCGCCCTCTTTTGCGTCGAGGATTAAGTTTTAATCGTCCGGATTACCGGCGCTTGCGGGCGGCCGTTGCCTTGCGGACGGAGGTCTTCTTGGTAGGAGCCTTTTCCTCAGTGGGAGCGGCGGGGGAGACCGAGGCCTCCTTGGCGGGCTCAGTCTTTGCCGTAGCCTTCGGAGCGGTCTTGACCTCGGCGGCCTTCGGTTCCGGCTCGGCCTTTATTGCGGGCTTTTCCTCGACCTTAGCCTCTGCCTTGGGAGCAGCGGTCTTGGCCGTGGCCTTTTTGACCGTCGTCGTAGCTCGCTTGCGCGTGGTGGTCTTGGCGGCCGGCTTAGCCTCGACAGCTTCCTCAGCCTTAGGCGCAGCGGGCGTCTCCTCGACTTTGGCGGCCGGCTTAGCGGCTGCCTTGGTCGTGGCGGCCTTCTTGGTCGTCGACTTCGTAGCCGTGGTCTTCTTGGCGGTCGTCTTCTTGGCAGCGGCCTTGGCCGGAGCTTTTGCCGCGGGCTTAACCTCGGCTGCAGCGGTCTCGGCCTTTACCTCGGGAACGACCTCGGCCTCGGTGGCCTTCTTGACAGCTGCGGTGGTGCGCTTGCGCGTGGTCGTTGCCTTGGCTGTAGCCGTCTTTGCGGCGGTGGCCTTAGTGACAGTGGTCTTGGCTGCAGAGGTCTTGCTCGCAGTTGTAGACTTGCTCGCCGTGGTCTTCTTAGCCGTCGTCTTGCGGGCCGTCGTCTTCTTAGCGGCAGGCTTCGCAGCGGGCTTAACCTCGGCATCAGCAGCGGGCTTCGCCTCGGCCTTGGTCTCCTCAGCAGCGACAGGCTCCTCGACCTTAGGCTCCTCAACAGGTGCGGCAGCCTCAGCTACGACAGGCTCCTCGACAGGCGCGGGCTCCTCGTCAGCCACCGCCGCCTCAACCGGCGCCGCCGGCCTCTCAATCTCTGGGTGCATAAAGAAGTACAGGTCCAGATACTTGTCGGCCGAGCGCGTCCAGCTAAAGTCCTGGCTCATGGCCTGCGTGACCAGCTGGTTCCAGGCATCGCGGTTGTCCCAGAACAGGCGCGCCGCGCGGAACACGGCGTCGCCCATCTCGTCGCCGTTAAAGTTACTAAACGAGAAGCCCGTGCCCTCGCCGGTAAACTCGTTATACGGGATCACCGTGTCCTTCAGACCGCCGGTCTCGCGAACAATCGGCAGGGTGCCGTAGCGCATGGCGATGATCTGCGACAGGCCGCAGGGCTCAAACTTCGAAGGCATCAGGAACATATCGGCGGCGGCATACATGCGCTGCGACAGCGCCGGATCAAACTCGATGCGCGCGGCCATGGTGCCGGGGTACTTGTCCTGGAAGTAGCGCAGGCCGTCCTCGTAGTCGCGGTCGCCGGTGCCCAGCACGGCCACCTGAACGCCGCCGGCCAAAATTCGGTCGAGCGCGTACATAACCAGGTCCATGCCCTTCTGGCGCGTCAAGCGCGTGACCATCACCATGAACGGACGGTCGTCGCGAACCTCGAGCCCCAGCTCTTCCTGCAGCTTGGCCTTGCACACGGCCTTGCCGGAACGGTCCTCGACGGTGTAGTTGGCGGCAATGCGCTTGTCGGTCGCCGGGTCAAAGCCCGCCACGTCAATGCCGTTCAAAATGCCCTGCAGCGCATAGGAGCGCTCGCGCAGCACGCCGTCCAGGCCCTCGCCAAACTCGGGCGTCTGGATCTCGTTGGCATAGGTGGGGCTCACCGTGGTGATGGCATCGGCATAGCGCAGCGCGCCCAGCATGTAGTTGATGCTGCAGGCGTCGCAACGCAGCTGCGAGGCGGCCGCCGGAATATGCGCCACGCCCAGGATGTCTTCCATCACAGTGTCGCTAAACTGGCCCTGGAACGCCACGTTGTGGATCGAGAACACGGTCTTGACGCGGTCGTACAGCGGAAGGCCCTGGTAGAACTCGCGCAAGAACACGGGCGCTAGTGCCGTCTGCCAGTCATTGCAGTGCAGGATGTCACACTCAAAACCGGCCGGCAGGTGCTGTAGACTCTCGGTGATGGCCTTGGAGAAGAACGCAAAGCGCTCGCCGTCATCAAAGAAGCCGTACGGATAGTCGCGCGCAAAGTAGCGCTCGTTGTCGATGAACATATAGGTGACGCCGTCGTGCTCGAGCTTCTCGAGCCCGCAGTACTCGTTGCGCCAGCCCAGGCTCACGTAAAAGTCGGAGAAGTGCTCCATCTGCGCCTTGTACTCGTCCTTGATGGTTGCGTACTTGGGCACCATCACGATAACCTCGGCGCCGGCGCGCACAAGCGCCGCAGGCAGCGAGCCCGCCACGTCGCCCAGGCCACCGGTCTTAACAAACGGTGCGCACTCGGCCGAGGCAAACACGATCTGCATCTTTTTGCTGGAATCTGCCATATTGTCTCCCATGTTGCAATTCGAGAATAGCCGCCTGGCGCTAACCGGGCGGCTATTCTACATGTTACGAGCGATGTTGCGGTGCCAACGTTAACGTACGATGGTGGTGTCGGAAGTTAACGGAGCCTTGCCCAGCACCAGGATGTTCTCGGGCGTGCCGCGAAGCTCGGTGTTGGTGGGGACCACGTTGTTCTTGTCCAAAATGGCGTTCTCGACGCGGGCGCCGCTCTTGATGATGCAGCTCTGGTTGATGATCGAGTTGGTCACCGAAGCGCCTTCTTCGACCACGACGCCGCGCGACAGGATCGAGTTGCGCACGGTGCCCTTGATGATGCAGCCGGCCGAGATGATCGAGTTGCACGCGTGGCTGCCGGTCGCATAGCGCGAAGGCGGCACGTCGTGGGCCTTAGTCAGGATCGGGCGCTCGGGGTCAAAGAGATGGTCGGCCACGGTCTGGTCGAGCAGGTCCATGCTGCGGCGATACAGTGACTTCTCGCTAAACACGCCCACGACCTCGCCCTTGTACTCGTAGCTGCACACGTCGATGTTGCCAAAGTCGCCCTGGAGTGCCTCGAGCAGGTCCAGATAGTCGGCGGCCTGGTAGTGGTCGATGATCTCGAGCAGCGTCTCGCGGTTGACGATGCAGCAGTCCATGGAGGCGTTGTCGCCGTACGCGACGCCGGCGCTCACGCCCGTCAGGCGGCCGTTCTCGTTAATCTCGAGTTTGGTCTCGTCTTCGACATTGCGCGTGGCCTTGCAGTACACCACGGTCATCTGGGCACCGGAGTTCTCGTGCGCCTCGATGATGGTGTTGAGGTCCATGTTAAAGATGATGTTGGTGCCCATCATCACGACATAGGGATTCTCCGAGCGCTGGAACAGCGTCTTGTTGGAGATGATGTCGCGCAGCAGGAAGCGCATGCCGCCCTTGGTGGTGCCGTACGCGTTGCCGGGCACCATGAACAGGCCGCCCTTCTTGCGGTCCAGGCCCCAGTCCTTGCCCGAGCCCACGTGGTCGATCAGCGAGCGGTAGTTACCCGGCATGACGACACCGACGGTCTTGATGCCGGCATTCATCATGTTGGACAGCGGAAAGTCGATCAGGCGGTAGCGGCCCAAAAACGGAACGGACGCGATGGGGCGGTCCTTGAGTAGGACACTGCCGTAGGACGAAGAGTAGTTAGCGGTGATATAACCGATGGCCTTGCGATTGATCATCGGATCATTCCCCCTTCCCGATAACGACGTCATTTCCAACGACGGCCGTATCCTTGGTGGTATCGACAGAGCCGAGCTTCACGCCCTCTTCGACCGTGGAGTTCTCGCCCAAAATAGCGCGGCAGATGTGCGCGCCGCTCTTAACGTGCGCACCCGGCAGCAGCACGGAGTCCTCGACCACGGCGCGCTCCTCGATGATGACATCGGTCGAAAGGATCGAGTGGCGAGCGGTGCCGTAGATCTTGCAGCCATTGGAGACCAGGCAGTCGTCCAAGCGGCCGTCCGGGCCAATGTAGTGCGGCGGACGCGTGGTGATGTTGGACATGATGGGGAAGTTCTTGTCGAACAAATCGAACTCGGGGTTGTTGCCCAGCAGGTCCATCGAGGTCTCATGGAAGCTGGCGATGGTGCCGACGTCCTTCCAGAAGCCGTGGAACTCATAGCTGTACAGGCGCTTGTTCTCACCGAGCAGCTTGGGGATGATGTCCTTGCCAAAGTCGTGGCTCGAGCGCTGGTCCAGAGCGTCCTCCTCGAGCGCCTCGATCAGCACGTCGGCCGAGAAGATGTAGATGCCCATGGACGCGAGGTTCGAATCGGGCTTCTCGGGCTTCTCGGTGAACTTGGTGATGCGGCCGTCTTCGGGGTCGGTGGTCAGGATGCCAAAGCGGCTGGCCTCCTCCCACGGTACGGGCATAACGCTCACCGTGAGGTCGGCGTTGTTCTCAATGTGCGTCTTGAGCATCTTGCGGTAGTCCATGCGATACAGGTGATCGCCCGAAAGAATCAGGACGTACTTGGGGTCGTTGGCCTTGATGTAGTCGAGGTTCTGCGTAATGGCGTCGGCCGTGCCCGCATACCAGGCGCCGCCGGTCTGCGTCTCGTACGGCGGCAGGATCGACACGCCGCCGTCGCGGCTGTCCAGATCCCACGCCTCGCCGGAGCCCACGTAGGCATGCAGCAGGTAGGGACGGTACTGCGTCAGAACGCCCACCGTGTCGATGCCCGAGTTGGAGCAGTTGGACAGCGAAAAGTCGATAATGCGGAACTTGCCACCAAAGCTAACCGCCGGCTTGGCGATCTTTTGGGTGAGTGCCCCCAATCGGCTGCCCTGTCCTCCTGCGAGGAGCATCGCGATGCATTCTTTCTTACTCATCGATTTCTCCTTCTGTCATCGATGTTCCTAACCCATTAGCGACGGGCGCGGCGCACTGTCACGCCCGTCGAGTAATGCCGTGCGGCAAAGGGAGCTCGCGCGCTTTATGCGTGCCAGATCTCGTCGCGATACTCGCGAATGGTGCGGTCGGACGAGAACCAGCCACTCGAGGCGGTGTTGAGCAGGGCCTTGCGGTTCCAGTTCTCCTGGTCGCCGTAGCTGCCCGTGAGGTTCTCCCATGCATCCACGTAGCTACGGAAGTCAGCCATGACTAGGTCGGGGTCGTTGTTGTTCATGAGCTCGTTGTAGATGCTCTCGAAGTTGCCCGAAAGACCCGCAAACGTGTTGTCCTTGAGCTCGTCCATCACGCGGCCCAGACGCTCGCGGTCGCCGTTGAGGGTATCCCACGCAAAGTAGCTGTTGGATGCCCAGAGCTTCTCGACCTCGGGGGCGGTCAGGCCAAAGATGGCCTCGTTTTCGCGGCCGGCCAGGTCGGCGATCTCGATGTTGGCGCCGTCGAGGGTACCCAGCGTAATGGCGCCGTTCATCATGAGCTTCATGTTGGACGTGCCCGAGGCCTCTTTGCCGGCCGTGGAGATCTGCTCCGAGATCTCGGCAGCGGGGTAGATGAGCTGGGCGTTGCTCACACGGAAGTTGGGGATAAAGCAGACCTTCATGACCTCGTTGACGCGCGGGTCGTTGTTGATGACGTCGGCCACGGAGTTAATGAGGCGGATAGTCTCCTTGGCAAAGGTGTAGCTCGAGGCAGCCTTGCCGCTAAATATGAAGGTCGTCGGCGTCACGTGGAAGTTGGGATCGGCGATGCGACGGTTGTAGATGTCCATCACCTTCATGATGTTCATGAGCTGGCGCTTGTAGGCGTGGAAGCGCTTAACCTGAACATCGAAGACGGTGTTGGGGTCAATGACCAGACCGGTCTCGGCCTTAACGTAGGCGGCCAGGCGCTCCTTGTTGGCGCGCTTGGAGGCACCCACGGCCTTCAGGAACTCGGTGTCGTCCTTAAACTCCTTGAGCTTCTCTAACTCAAAGGCGTCCTTGAGCCAGCCGTCGCCAATGGCCTCGGTTACGAGCTTGGCGTAGGTGGGGTTGGCCTCGGCAAAGAAACGACGGTGCGAGATGCCGTTGGTCTTGTTGTTGAACTTCTCGGGCGTCAAGGCATAGAAGTCCTTGAGCACGATGTTCTTGATGATGTCGGAGTGGATCTTGGCCACGCCGTTGACGCTATGGCTGCAGATCACGGACAGGTTGGCCATGCGGATTTCGCCGTCCCACAGAATGGCGGTCTGGCGCAGACGCTCCTGCCAGCCCTCCTGCGTGGTGTCGAACGACTCGTGCCAACGACGGCTGATCTCGTCGATGATCTGGTACACGCGGGGCAGGAGCTTGGAGAACGTGCCGATGGGCCACTTCTCCAGAGCCTCGGGCAGGATGGTGTGGTTGGTATAGCTCACGACCTGCGTCACGATGTTCCAGGCGTCATCCCACTCGAGCTTCTTCTCGTCGATGAGGATACGCATGAGCTCGGGGCCGCACATGGCGGGGTGCGTGTCGTTGGTGTGGATGGCCACAAACTGCGGCAGCAGCTCCCAGTTCTCGCCGTGCTCCTTCTCAAAGGTGTCGAGCAGGCTGTAGATACCGGCCGAGACAAACAGGTATTCCTGCTTCAGGCGCAGCAGACGGCCGTGCTCGCCGGCATCGTTGGGGTAGAGGATGGCGCTGATGGCCTCGGCCTCGGCGCGCTCGGCATCGGCCAAGGCGTAGTCGCCGCGGTTGAAGGCCTCCAGATCGAAGTGCTCCTCGACCGGCTCGGCGGCCCAGACGCGCAGCTTGTTGACGGTCTCGCCGGCATAGCCCACAACGGGGATGTCATAAGGAACGGCCAGGATGTCCTGCGTGTCCACCGTGCGGTAGAACGTGCGGCCGTTCTCCTCAAAGCCCTCAACGTGGCCGCCAAACTTAATGGTCACGGCCTTGTCCTGACGACGGACCTCCCAGGGATAGCCGTGGGTGAGCCACTCGTCGGTGGCCTCAACCTGGCTGCCGTTGACGATCTCCTGCTTAAACAGGCCGTAACGGTAGCGCATGCCGTTGCCGTAGCCGGCAATGCCCTCGGCTGCCATGGAATCCAGGAAGCACGCGGCCAGACGGCCCAGGCCACCGTTGCCCAGAGCCGGATCGGGCTCCTGGTTCTCGATGACGGACAGGTCGAAGCCCATGTCTTCGAGCGCCTCGGCGACCATGTCGCGCACGCCAAAGTTGAGCAGGTAGTTGTCGAGCAGGCGGCCGATCAAAAACTCGATCGAGAAGTAGTACACGCGCTTCTTGCCCTCGGCGGCGACGCGGGCGTCGCTCTTGGTGGCAACGGTGCGCGCCTTCTCGGCCACGAGCTTGGCCAGGGCGTTAAAGCGGTCGAGGTCACTGGCGGCCTCGACGCTCTTGCCGCTGATGCTCATAACGGCATCGCGATAGAGCTCGGTAAACTCCTGCTTGTTGTCGAAGATCTTATTCATACGTTCCTTTCCCCCGGGGATGTTTCTCCCGGAACGGTTATGACTTACATCCTACGCCCCCGCGGGGCGGGTAATTACAGCTGTAACGGTTTTGTTACGCATCCTTGGCAGACGGCTTAACAGAAGCAGACTTGGCCTTGGTAGCGGCCTTTTTGGCAGCCGGTTTCTTGGCTGCGGCCTTAGCAGCGGGCTTTGCGGCAGCCTTGGCCTTGGCCTTGGTCGTCGTAGCCTTGGCCTTAGCCGGAGCCTTCTTAGCAGCCGCAGGCTTGGGCTTCACCGAAGACATACGCTTTTTGGGCGCAGCCTTGGGCTCCTCGACCACGGGCGGCTTATAGCTGCTGGGACCGCGGCGCTTAAGCACCACGCCTGCCAGACCGGGCACCTTAATCTCAATGGAGTCCATTTGCCCGTTCCAGGGATAGGGCTCGCTCGAGCAGGTGTAGGGCTCCTCGCCGGCATAGCCGCTGCCGCCAAACTCGGGACGGTCGGAATCAAAGATGACCTCCCAGTCGCCCTCGCGCGGCACGCCCACGCGGAAACTCTCGTAGCTCGCCGGGTCAAAGTTGATCAGGATCACCAGATCGTCGTCGACGTCCTCGCCCTGACGCACAAAGCTCACGATGGACTGCTTGGAGTTGTCCGCATCGATCCAGGTAAAGCCGTCGTCGGTGTAGCCGCGCTCGTACAGGGCGGGCTCGGCGGTGTACAGGTGGTTGAGTGCCTTGATAAACGCCTGATGATGACGGTGGGTCTCGTACTCCTCGGTTAGGAACCACTGGATGGACTCGTAGTAGCGCCACTCAATAAACTGGCCGATCTCGTTGCCCATAAAGTTGAGCTTGGCGCCGGGGTGCGTCATCTGGTAGAAAGCCAGCGTGCGCAGGCCGGCAAACTGGCGCCACCAGTCGCCCGGCATGCGGCCGATGAGCGAGCACTTGCCGTGGACGACTTCGTCGTGGCTCAGCGGGCAAATAAAGTTCTCGGTAAAGGCGTACATGATGGAGAACGTGAGCAGCCCGTGGTTGCCGGGGCGCCACGGAAAATCGGTCTGCATGTAGTGCAGGGTGTCGTTCATCCAGCCCATGTCCCACTTGTAGTGGAAGCCCAGGCCGCCGTCCTGCGGCGGGTAGGTCACGAGCGGCCACGCGGTGGACTCCTCGGCAATCATCATCACGTCAGGGAAGTGGGCCTCCACGGCGCAGTTGACCTGGCGGATAAACGCGCTGGCATCCAGGTCCTCCTCGGTTCCGTACTTGTTGAACTTCTTTTGGCCCGGATCGTCGATGCCAAAGTTGAGGTACAGCATGCTGGACACGCCATCCATGCGAATGCCGTCAACATGGAAGTTCTCGAGCCAGTACAGCACGTTGGAGACCAGGAAGGAGCGGACCTCGCCACGGGCGAAGTCGAACTTGTGCGTTCCCCAGTTGGGGTGAATCTCGTGCTCAAACAGCATGTGGCCGTTAAAGGTGGCAAGGCCGTGGGAGTCGGCGCAAAAACCGCCGGGCACCCAGTCCATGATTACGCCAATGCCCGCCTCGTGACACGCATCGATAAAGTGCATGAGCTGCTGCGGGTCGCCATAGCGCGACGTGGCGGCATAGTAGCCGGTCGTCTGGTAGCCCCAGGAGCCATCGAAGGGATGCTCCATAAGCGGCATGACCTCGATATGCGTGTAGCCCATGTCGTGCACGTAGTCCACGAGCTCTACCGACAGATCGTCGTAGGTGTAGAACTCGCCGCGCTGCGCGGGGAAGGGGTCCATGGGACCGGGGTAGTTGCCGTACTCGTCCGGCTCGCCCTGTGGCGCGTCGCCGTGGCGCTTCCACGAGCCAATATGCACCTCGTAGATGTTAAGGGGCTGCGACATGTGGTTATGACTGGCGCGGCGCTTGAGCCATGCGGCGTCGTTCCACTTGTAGCCATCGAGGGTCCACAGCACGCTTGCCGTTCCCGGAGGGCACTCAGCCTTGAAGGCGTACGGATCGGCCTTGTAGAGCTTCTCGCCCTCGTTGGTCTCAATGAGATACTTATAGAGCTGACCTTGTTCTGCGCCAGGAATAAAGCCTTCCCAAATAGCGCTCGTATGCACGGGCACCAGAGGGTTGGCTTCCTCATCCCAGTCGTTAAATTCGCCAATGACATGCACACTCTTTACGTCGGGCGCCCAAACGCAAAAACGCCAGCCGCGCGTACGGTTCTGCGTGTCGGGATGCGCGCCCATCTTTTCCCAGCTGCGCTCCCACGTGCCGATGCCAAACAGGTAGACATCGTCCTTGGAGAGTTCCGGTGCGTGCGGGGCGGCTTTACGGGTAGCGGGCTTTTTAGTTGCTGGCTTTAGCTTTGTATCGCTCACGTTTGATCCCATCATGACGCGGCAGCGTGTTGCCTTGGTGACTAGATGCGAAAGGTCCAAGGCTGCACGAATCGAAGGGACGGCGATAGTTCTATGATTCGTTCCACCTCGCGTGCTCGGTGGAACTTTCGGCAGAAACTACGATAACACCTGTACGTTACTTTTATGAAGGAAAGTGGTTTTTGGGCGGCGTTTAATCGGTAAGCGCCATGTTTAGACCACTGGCAGAATTGCCGTGGTAAAACTCTTGACAGTTTTACCAATAAGGGTTTTTTGATTGTTGGTTTGACGTTTGGTAAAACGTTTTTAGCAGGATGTTTACCATTTGACATTGAAAGGTTCGTTTATGTCCCAGACCGCCGCTCCCAATGTCGCTTTTATTTTCGATTGCGACGGTACACTGGTTAATAGCACCCCCGTTTGGGCCTATGCCCAGCCCGAGTTATTGCACCGCCATGGAGTTGACGTAACAGTCGACGATTTTGCCCAGTTTGAGCATCTTTCGCTCGAGGATGAGTGTCAGGCATACCACGACACGTGGGGCATTGGCACGAATGGCGAGGAGCTCTACCGCGAGTTGAGCGACATCTTGATCGATGGGTACTCCAAGGTGCCGCCGCGCGAGGGGCTCCTGTCATTTTTGGAGCAGGCAAAGGCGGCCGGCATTGCCATGTGCGTCGCCACGTCCACGCCGGCCGAGCTGGTGCAGTCCGCGCTCGCCGGCGCCGGGCTCGACGCTTACATTGAGTTTGTTACAACGACGGGCGAGGCGGGGCGTTCCAAGCAGTTCCCCGATGTGTACGAGTTGGCGCTGCGCTGTCTGGAGGAGCGTCATGGGCACAGGTTTGAGCGCGCCTGGGTGTTTGAGGACGCCGTTTTTGGCCTAAAGAGCTCTGGCACCGCAGGCTTTAACCGCGTGGGCATCTATGATCCGCACGGCCGCATGAAGCGCGACGATGTGCGCGACAACTGCGATATCTTTATCGACAGCTATGAGGAGCTGGATTTGGACCGCGTGCTTTCGTTTGAGGGATAGGCGAGGGTTGTGGCTTGTAAGGTATTAGTGGTCTGCGGCTCGCCCGTGGTGGCGAGCGCGGATCTGTTGCGTAGGCTAGCAGGGGAGTGCGACCACGTCATCGCTGTGGACCGCGGCCTGGATGCTCTGCTGGGTGCCGGTTTGAGCTGCGACGTATATGTGGGGGATGCCGACACGGTGAGCGACGCGGGTCGTGCGTTGGTCGATGCCGCCGAAGCCTTTGAGGTAGAGCGCCACGACCCGTACAAGGACTATACCGACCTGGCTCTGGCGCTCGATTCCGTCCGCCGTCGCTGGTCGGGTGCCGAAGTGGTTGCGACCTGCGCTACGGGCGGCCGCCCGGATATGGCCCTAAGCGTCCTAGGCTTACTAGCCAACTACAAAGACGCCCCCGTCTGGATTGCCGAGGACGCGACCACAGCTCGCATTCTGCACGAAGGCGAATCCTGGACCATTGAGGGCGCCGAGGGCAAGACGTTCTCTATCATTGCTATAGCCCCTGGGACGGTGGTAAGCGAACACGGCCTAGAGTGGGAGCTAGACCACAGCCCCCTGGACCTGTTGGCGGACACAGGCATCAGCAACGTCGTCAGGTCAACAGCCACGATCCAAGTCCATACCGGCACCGCCATCGCTTACCTATATCAATAGGCACTTAAAGCCTGACCCAAAAAGTCCTTGCACGTCGCGCCAACTTCCCCTATAGTATCTCCTCGTCACGGGGGCGTAGCTCAGCTGGGAGAGCGCTTGACTGGCAGTCAAGAGGTCAGGGGTTCGATCCCCCTCGTCTCCACCATCGTGAATCCAAAGGCCTTCGGTATTCCGAAGGCCTTTTTTCATGCCAAAACACCTCATGCCGCAAACCCACACCAACACCAACAAAAAGTTGCACAATTTATATCCCATGTCTGTACATAGTTTGTTATCCAAACGCGATTATCAGTGTAGATCGCTGTTTCATTTGGGCTTCAGGAACGCTCCTTATTACCGTTGGCATCCCAATAACCTGCATCAACGTGAACAACATCCCAAAACAACCCTCTTAAGCACGCTTAATGAACGATATGTTGTCTCCCACAAGCCAAATCAGTTTCGCTAACAGCTTGTGCTAGGATACCTAACGTTACATGAGTTCAACTGTGCTCGCGGCTCCAGCAAGTCGCAAAGCGCAGGGTCGATCAGCATCCGGCCGTAACGGCGGTGCCAGAAACACCACGAGCTCCAATAATGATGTCATGCGACGTTGTTACTTGCATGCAGTTAGTTCTGAGATGCAAGTAATTTGTATTTAGCATGCCGAAGCGTAGCAGTATTTCAGCTGTTTGCGTGCGGTGCAGTTTTGAAATCACTTGACTGGATCGCACGCAGCCAGCTGAGGTTGTTGGTGTATTTGCGATACGCACCAACAACCTCAGCGCTGCTTCTGTACATACCGTTCACGGTGGGGCAGAGCCACGTGCTTGTCTAACTGGGCTCAGGGTTTGAATATGGAGCGCCTTCGCGCACAAGCGCCCTGGCGAAGCCATACCTAAACCCCGTGAGCCACACGTAAGACAGCAAGGGGGTGGTGCTCGTGTGGTATGTGATCCAGGTCAATAACGGTCGCGAAGACGTAATGCGCGAGCGCATCGAGCGCATGGTGCCTGCGAGCGCCATGCAGGAGCTCTTTTATCCCCAATATCAAACCGAGATTAAGATACACGGCGAATGGGTCAAGACGATCAAGCCACTCTTTCCCGGTTATCTTGTCTGCGATACGGCAGATCCCCGAACCGTGCAACAGTATCTGCTGCGCATGGACGACTTTGCCCGGGTGCTTTCCCAGGACGGTCAGTTTGTGCCGCTGGCAAAAGAAGAGGTCCAGCTTATTGGCGGCTTTACGTATAGGGGAGACCGCGTAGTACCCATGAGCGAGGCCTTAAAAGACGGCGACCAGGTCGTAGTGACGGCTGGTCCGCTGCTGGGCCACGAGGGCCTCATCAAAACCATTAATAGACGTAAATGCACTGCTTATCTGGAGCTCAACCTGTGCGGCCGACGCGTAACCACCCGCGTTGGCCTTGCCGTGCTTTCAAACGAGCAGCGCGTCATGCGACACCTTAAAAAGGCGATCGCCTAGCTGCAGACGGTCGCTACTCAGAACAGGGAGGATCCCCGACCCGGGGACGAAGTGTTGGAAGAGAACGTGTCGGATAAAACTCAATATACAACGGATGCGCCCGCGGGGGCGGCACTGATTGCTCAGGCCATGGACCGGCGTGAGGACGCCGGCCGCTACAGGGCCATGCAATCCATTATGGACTGGGATCGCTCGCGCCTTGCCTACCGCACCGTCAAGCGCGCGTTCGACATCGTGTTCAGCGGCTGCGTGCTGGCTGTCATCGCCGTACCCAGCCTTGTGCTCGCCGCGGCCATCCGCCTTGAGAGCGAGGGCAACCCGTTCTACAGCCAGATCCGCGTGGGCCAGACCCACCGTGACGGCAGCCTGTCAACCTTCCGCATGTGGAAGTTCCGATCCATGTACAAGGACGCCGACGAGCGCCTCGCCGAGCTCAGGGAGCAGAACGAGATCGCCGGCGCCATGTTCAAGATGAGGGAAGACCCCCGCGTCACCAAGATCGGCAGGTTCATCCGCAAGCACTCAATCGACGAGTTCCCGCAGTTCCTGAACGTGTTCCTGGGCCAGATGTCCGTGGTTGGCCCCAGGCCGCCGCTGCCCAATGAGGTGGCGGAGTACACGGAGAATGACTTGCAGCGCCTAGTAGTAAAGCCCGGAATTACAGGTTGGTGGCAGGTGACTGATCGAAGCGATACGGATTTCGATGGCATGTTGCGGAGAGATTTGGAATATATCTCCACTCGAAGCGTTGGCACTGATTTGAAAATTATCGCTCTAACAGTAATTGAAGTCATTAGTGGTAATGGCGCCTGTTGATCGTGAACGCACGTAACAATCTGGATCGGAGAATAAAATGAAGATCGCTATTGCCGGTACTGGCTATGTAGGATTATCCCTCGCTGTCCTTCTCTCACAGCACAACGAGGTGCATGCCCTGGACATCGTGCCCGAGAAGGTCGAGAAGATCAACAGCTACGTATCGCCCATCCAGGACGACGAGATCGAGCGCTTCCTGGCGGAGGCCAAGGCGGGGGAGCGCCAGCTCGACCTGCACGCCACGGTCGACGTTGCAGAGGCCTATACGGGCGCCGACTACGCCGTCATTGCCACACCGACCAACTACGACTCGGACAGGAACTTCTTCGACACAAGCTCCGTAGAGGCCGCCATCGCCGCAGTGCGCTCGGTGAACCCGGACGCCTGGATTGTCATCAAGTCGACCATCCCCGTCGGCTATACCGCGGGCCTGCGCGAGAGGCTGGGCGATAGCAAGATCTTCTTCAGCCCGGAGTTCCTGCGCGAGAGCAAGGCTCTCTACGACAACCTGCACCCCAGCCGCATCGTGGTGGGCGCGTCCAAGGAGGACGCCGACGCCGTCGCGGCTGCCGAGCGCTTCGCACGCCTGCTTGCCCAAGGGGCGAACCCCGCCGAGCTGGAGCGCGTGAACGCCGACGGAACCATCGGCATCCCGGAGCTCGTGCTGGGTACCACCGAGGCCGAGGCCGTCAAGCTCTTCGCCAACACCTATCTGGCGCTGCGCGTGGCCTACTTCAACGAGCTCGACACCTACTGCGAGGTCCGCGGCCTCAACACCCGCGACGTCATCGACGGCGTGTGCCTGGAGCCGCGCATCGGCTCCCACTACAACAACCCCAGCTTCGGCTACGGCGGCTACTGCCTGCCCAAGGACACCAAGCAGCTTCTGGCGAACTACAGGGACGTGCCGCAGAACCTGATCGAGGCCATCGTCGAGTCCAACCGCACCCGCAAGGACTTCGTGGCCGACGAGGTGCTGCAGATGGTGTGGGACCGCGTCTACGCCGGCAAGCCGAAGCCGGTCGTGGGCGTGTACCGACTGACGATGAAGTCCAACTCCGACAACTTCCGCGCGAGCTCCATCCAGGGCGTCATGAAGCGCGTGAAGGCCAAGGGCGTGCCCGTGGTGGTCTACGAGCCCACGCTGGACGCGCCGGAGTTCTTTGGCTCCGAGGTGACCCACGACCTGGAGGCCTTCAAGGCCGGCTGCGACGTGATCGTCGCCAACCGCTGGAGCGACGAGCTCGCGGATGTGGCGGACAAGGTCTATACACGCGACCTGTTTAAACGAGACTAGGTGGTATGAATGGCAAATAGAAAAGTCCTCGTCACCGGAGCCGCCGGCTTCATCGGCGCGTTCCTCGTCAAGAAGCTGCTCGAGGAGACCGATGACGTGATCGTCGGCCTCGACAACCTCAACAGCTACTACGACCCCGGCATCAAGGACGCGCGCCTGCGCATGCTGGCCGAGGTAGACACCGACGGCCGCTTCGCCTTCGTTCGCGGCGACCTGTGCGACGCCGCCCTCATCGAGCGTCTGTTCGCCGAGAACGGCTTCGACGTCGTGGTGAACCTCGCCGCCCAGGCGGGCGTCCGTTACTCCATCGAGAACCCGCGCGCCTACCTGGAGAGCAACCTCGTCGGATTCTTCAACGTGCTCGAGTCTTGCCGCCACCATCCGGTGAAGCACCTGGTCTACGCGAGCTCCAGTTCGGTCTACGGCGGAAACAAGAAGGTGCCGTTCTCCGAGGAGGACCGAGTCGACTCGCCGGTCTCGCTCTACGCCGCCACCAAGAAGTCCAACGAGCTCATGGCCGCCGCCTACTCGAAGCTCTACTCCATCCCGACGACCGGCCTGCGCTTCTTCACCGTGTACGGCCCCATGGGCAGGCCCGATATGGCCTACTTCGGCTTCACAGAGAAGCTGCGCCGCGGCGAGACCATCAAGATCTTCAACATGGGCGACTGCCGCCGCGACTTTACCTACGTCGATGACATCGTCGAGGGCGTCAGGCGCGTCATGGACGCCGCCCCCGAGGTGAAGATGGGCGATGACGGGCTGCCGCTCGGCGCGCACCGCGTCTACAACATCGGCAACTCGCACCCCGAGAACCTGCTCTACTTCGTCGACACGCTGCAGCGCGTGCTGGTGGAGGAAGGCGTGCTCCCGGCCGACTACGACTTCGAGGCCCACAAGCAGCTCGTGCCCATGCAGCCCGGCGACGTTCCCGTCACCTACGCCGACACCACGGCGCTCCAGCGTGACCTTGGCTACAAACCCGCGACGCCGCTCGAGGACGGCCTGAGGGCCTTCGCCAAGTGGTACCGCGAGTATCGAAAAATTGTCTAGAAATACCGGAGATATTATGCCTCAATCGGAGAAGTATAGCTTTCTAATAAGCGTGTACGCCAAGGAGGAACCTCAGTATCTGTCTGAAGCCTTTTCCTGCATGCTCAATCAATCTTATGCTCCGGATGAAATAGTTCTCGTTTGCGACGGGCCTTTAACCGACGGTCTGGAGTCAGTGATTTCCCGAGTTAAGGATACTTATGGCGACCTCTTAAAGCTTGTACGAATCAGGAAGAACGGCGGGCTTGGTAATGCATTGGCCGTTGGGCTGTTGGAATGTCGAAATGAGCTAATTGCCAGAATGGATTCTGACGATCTTTGCAGCCTGCAAAGAATAGAGAGGCAAATCAATTACTTGCGGCAGCACCCAGAGGTTTCGCTTGTCGGAAGTAACGCCATTGAGTTCGTTGATGATCCGAAAAAACCCGTTGCCTATGTGGTGTTACCGGAAACGAATGAAGAAATTAGGGCGTTTTCTGCGAAACGATGCGCATTTAGGCATCCAGCAATCCTCTTTCGCAAGAAAGCTGTTCTTAGCGCCGGAGGTTATCGCGGTACATACATGTGGTTTGAGGATACCGACCTTTACGGCAGGATGCTTGCAAATGGTTGTATTTGCCACAATATTCAAGAGAACCTTCTCCAAGTTCGAGTTTCCGAGGACTTTTATAAACGACGCGGCGGTATTCCCTATTTGAAATCCATGTGCCTTGTGAAATGGGAACTCGTCGAGCTGGGTCTTTCTTCCAAGCTTGATTTCCTTATTTCCGCAGGCGGTCAGATTTTGGTTTGTGCTATGCCCAATTTCATGCGTGAAGCCTTTTATAAGACGTTCTTGAGGAAGTAGCATGTCTCGGTTGAAGCAAATTATTCGAACTGGATGTATTTCGCTTAGCAAGAGTGTCGTCAAGGATCCCTTGCTTCGTAAGAAGCTGATTGTGGACTTCTATAATACGAAAGCAGCTTGTGTCTCCCTCTTCTGTAAAGATGATTCCTACAATCCCTTCGAGCCAAGCCAATCTTCGTTAAAGAATCACTTTCATGTTGACGAACTATATCGAGGGAACGGCTTATATGGAATTGGTGCAGGATTGCGGTCGTTTTCTGGTCATTCTGAGCCGCTCGCAGCTTGTATTGAACACGGTCTGGTCCTCGGCGATGAATTTGATAAAGACATGTTCGACGGTGCACTTTCGTCTGTTATTACGATGAGCGACCTGAGGGCTCAGCGTTTCCGTAATCACGGGATGCATTCTATTGCTGTTGGGCCTTATATTACGTATGTTGAAGGGGCTCTGTCGGAATCAGAGTTTTCAACGCTTAAAAGTGCATTCGGTAGAGTGCTCCTCGTGTTTCCATGTCACTCTATAGAAGAAAATCAAACCAATAATATCGATGAGCCCGTTTTGATTCGGGAATGTTCGCGGATTGTCGAGGAAAATAGCATCGATACCGTTGTTGTCTCCATGTATTACAACGATTTTCTCATGGGTAGGAGCAGAGCTTTTGAAAAACTTGGATTTAAGGTTTTCTGCGCTGGAAATAGGTACGATCCATTATTTCTTTCTCGCTTAAAGTCGATGTTGATGTTGGCGGATTATTGCGTGACTGATGGTATTGGCACTCACATAGGATACGCGTTGAGCTTACGTAAGCCCATGGAGGTCGTGGGTACCTCCTATCTAGATGTCTATGTTGATGAACTCGAGCGAAACGAAGCTCATGAAATAGCCCAGGCCTTGGTTTCAGGATGCACCGTTGAGCATGCGGCCGCCGTTGGAAGCAAGTATTTCAATGTCGGAAAGGAACTCTCTGCCTCTCAGCTTGCCACTGAATTGAAATTATTGGACGCTCGCTTGGGGGCAAGGCAGCATGCCTAGAGGTAATTTGATACTTCAGCTCGGGCTTATGTTGGGCCTATTTGTCTTATCTGCCGGTTTAGCCTCCTCTTACCAGAAATCAATCAATGCGCGTGAACTCGATAATGGACTTAAACGGTTTGGCGCCCGGTTATTAGTCATCCTTCCCTGTGTTTGTCTTATCGGCTTGCGTGGTTTTGATGTTGGCTATGATACTAAAAACATGACGATGTTGCTGTATAGCAACCATACCAACGTTAGCTATCTGATTCAGACACAGCATGATCCGCTGTCCATTCTGTTTTCTTGGGCATTGCATGTCGTTCTGTTCGGAAACGCTGTTCTCTATTTACTTGCCGTTAGCTTCTTTACCATCTACCTGGCCTTCTATGCTATTGAGAAATGGCAGTCAGAGATTAGCATTTCGGTGGGATGGTTCGTATACTGCGTTTACTTCGCACTTTTGGGTATGGACCAGTTCAAGCAGGTACTCTGTCTTTCCCTTGTCCTGCTTTCCATTTTCTATCTTTGTCATGGTAAGAAGGTTGTGTACATCCTTCTTGTTTTAATTGCGGTTGGGTTTCACTTTACTGCAATTGTTGCGCTTGCATTCCTTCCTTTAAAGCTTGTCGATAACTCTAAGTACGGAGTAAAGACATTTGTAGTCCTGTTGCTTGTCTTCCTGTCCGCAAATGCTGATATCTTGTTCCAATTTGTTGGAGGTTTCTTCTCTGGCGGTGCGTACGGTAATTATTTTTCTGGTTACAAGTATGAAACCGAATGGGCGGTTAACGGCGGTACCGGCTTACTCGCACTGGTGCATCTTGCCCCTTGTGTCGTGCCTCTCCTTTTTACTAACGCAATCCCGAAGGAATATCGCTGGACGCTCTGTTCGATGCTTCTTTTGGCAATTCCCTTGAGGATGCTCGGCTATGAGTCCCAATTTCTCATGCGACTCTATTACGAGCCCGCTCTCGCCATCGTCATAGCCTATCCGCTTATTTCCGCCGAGCTCGAGTCTAATAGACGGCTCGCCTTCCAGTTATTGGGATTCACCGTGCTTATCGGATATTTTTTCGTGGTCTTTTCTACAAGTCACGGTTGCGTTCCATATTCACTATCCATCTTTTAGGGGTGCTGTATGAAAACTGTTGCTACGGTTGTAGATACGAACATTTCGGCCTTAATAGGACCGACTAAGAACATAAAGCGGATTTACACCAACCGAAAACTGTTCGAAAGCGAAGGCATTGCTTTGGCGGGTCCGTATTTCCCGGGAGGAGAAGAACTTGACGGAGACGCATATAGGCAATCTAGATCGTTCAAGTTTAAAAGCCTAATCAAGGGCATTCTCAGGTCAGGGACATCTACATCCTGGCTTCTCTACCAGCTTACGCACATGCGAAACGCCAATCAAGCTCTGGATAAGTACTTCGCTGATACTGGCGATAATGTTGACCTCGTTGTATTCAGGGACATTACTTCTGCCTCAGAATACCTTAATCGCGGTGGTAAAAGTCCATTCGTGCTTGTCCTGCATTGTGATGGAACAAATGACATGTTCTTTAGCGAGTCAGCGTTTTCGAAGCTTAAGGGAACGAAATATCAGAAGAAGCTCGATGAGGCATTTGCGAATGTTCGCAATAATGCCTCCGGATTGCTATTTCTTTCTCCAAAAGCTATCGCCAAGTTCGGTGAAAGGTATGGTATGCCGAGCTGCCCAACTGGCTATTATCACCAGGGTTTGAATAAGCCAAATTCTAATGCTGTCGACGGGGGCTGCCATTCTTCGGAGGGCCACCTTACCTTTGTAAGCGTCGGTACCGTTTGTAAAAGGAAGAACCAAAGCGGTATTATTCGCGCCTTTGCTCAGATGGGCAACGAAAACTGCAATCTTTTAATTGTGGGGGGCGGTGATGAACTGGAAAACTGTAAGGCTCTTGCTCATGAACTGGGAGTTGAAAAGCGCGTGAGCTTTTCGGGGCCTACTCAGGATGTTGGATCCTATCTGTCGTGCGCCGATATTTTCGTTTCCGCAAGCCTTGATGAAGGCGTACCGAATGCGGCTGTCGAGGCGATGTCATACGGTCTTCCCATCATTCTCACCGATGTCGGCTTCTGTTCCGATCTTATTGACGGTAACGGTGTCCTCCTGCGAAACGGAGAAAGCCTCGTCAGAGCTATGCAGGAAATGGTTAGTTCTCAAAGCTTGCTGGCGATGGGGGAGAGATCTCGCTCGCTGTATTTCGAGCATTACACAGTTGAGGCAATGTGCCTAGAACATGCAAGTTTCTACAACAAAGTACTCCACTATTCGGAGGGGACTGCGATTAATGACTGAAAAAAAATATCAAGGCGGCAAGGGAATGAGGATTCTGGCGGAGAACCTTTTTTCGCAGTATGGTCTTCAAGTTGCAAAATACATCATCCCCTTTCTAACGTTGCCTTACCTTGCAAGGGTTCTTGGTGCGGATGCGTATGCAATTAGGGCGTATGTTCTGTCATTAATGACTTTTGTCCAGGTCTTTCTAGATTGCGGTTTCAACCTGTCGGCAACAAAGGAAGTTGTTACTCTCAGGAGCAACAAAAAAGCAGTCGGAAAGCTTGTCGGCGACGTATTGCTTGCGAAGTTTTTCCTGATTGCAATAGGTGCTGCTGCGACCTTTGTCATCACCTTGGCACTTCCCATTTTGCGCGCGAACGTGCTTTATGTTGTTCTTGCTTACAGCGCTGTTGCATTTAATTGTCTATGTCCAGATTTCGTTTTCATCGGTTATGAAAAAATGATGCCTTTGACCACACGCTATGTGGTCTCGAAGATGCTTTGCCTCGTGCTTACGTTTCTTTTAATAAAATCTCCCCAGGACCTTCTACTCGTTCCCGCCCTGGATGTACTGACTTCTTGCGTTGCACTTGTTTGGACATGGGTTGGGATGCGTAAAAGGTTTGGCGTTCAGTGCATTTTCAGCAATTTCAAAGATGCGTTTGGAACTCTCAAAGATTCCCTCCTATATTTTGTTAGCAATGCCTCCTCATCGGTACATAATTCGTTTCTAACGTTGGTAATCGGTGTTGCCGTTACCAATCAAGCCGAAATTGCCTACTGGAGTGTCATGCTTACGGCTATCTCTGCCGTTCAGTCGCTCTACTCACCTATAGGAAGCGCCCTTTATCCTCACATGTTGACTAGGAAAGACACTAGTCTCATTAGAAAATTAACAGCAATCGCTTTGCCCGTTCTTACGTTGGGCTGTGCTGCCTTCGCACTTCTTGCCAATGTTGTTTTGTTCATCCTTGGTGGAGACGAGTATGTCATCGCCGCGCCGCTTCTTCAGGTCCTCACGCCGGTTCTTTGGTTCTCGTTTTTCGGAATGCTCTACGGATGGCCAGTGCTAGGGGCCTTTGACAAGGTAAAAGAAATGACTATTTCCACTGCCTTCGGCGCCGCATTTGTGATCGTTTCGAGCCTCCTGCTCCTATTCTGCCATTTGTTGACGATTCAGACAGCGGTTGTTGTGCGCGTGATTTCAGAGGCGATTGTCTGCGTGATGCGCTCATTCCATGCTCTTCCTTTGATTTCTAAGCGTGCAAATTCCTAGCCACAGGACACTTTTCTAAAGATTCCGCTGCACATCGAAGAGTTTTCCGCTGCAGTGTCCTTTATGCGCTTGACTCCTTCGCGAAACGATGAAATCAAACTTTTAATCAAGTCACTTATCGGATGAGATATAGATAGAAAGGTCATCATTCCAATGTCAACATTTAACGGTTCAACTCTAATGATTACTGGAGGGACGGGCTCCTTTGGAAATACCGTCCTCAAGCACTTCCTAACCTCCGACGTGGGCGAGATTCGCATCTTCTCCCGCGACGAGAAGAAGCAGGACGATATGCGCCATGAGCTTCAGGCTCGATATCCTGACCATTTCGCTAAGGTAAAATTCCATATCGGCGATGTGCGAAATATTCAATCCGTACGCGATGCAATGCATGGTGTGGATTACATCTTCCATGCAGCGGCCCTTAAGCAAGTTCCCTCTTGTGAGTTTTTCCCGATGGAGGCCGTACGCACCAACATTATGGGCACGGACAACGTCCTCCATGCCGCATCGGATGCGGGCGTTAAGCGAGTCGTTTGTCTTTCTACCGATAAGGCGGCGTACCCCATTAATGCTATGGGAAAGTCCAAAGCACTCATGGAGAGCGTTATCTTCGCCAATGCTCGTAGAGCTGCAGAAAAAGGCGACACGGTGGTGTGCTGCACTCGTTACGGTAACGTAATGTGCTCTCGCGGCTCCGTTATCCCACTCTTTATTGAGCAGATTCACGCTGGTAACCCCATCACCATTACGGATCCGAGTATGACACGATTCCTGATGAATCTTGATGAGGCAGTTGACCTTGTTAAGTTTGCATTCGAGCACGCCAACCCGGGTGACCTTTTCATTCAGAAGGCAGACGCAAGTACCATTGGCGATCTTGCGAAGGCCGTCCAGCAGTTGTTTGGCGATACGAGCACAAGTATCATCGGCCCGCGACACGGTGAAAAACTGTTTGAGACGCTCATGACTCGCGAGGAGCGTCTGCGTGCCGAAGATATGGGTGGTTATTATCGCGTGGCAGCCGATATCCGTGGCCTGAACTATGACAACAAACAGGCAACCGGAGAGGTGAGGACCATGACTGACGAAGCCTATACGTCCCACAATACCACCCGACTGGACGTAGAGGGCACTGTGAAGAAAATCATGACCGCCGAGTATGTACGCGAAGAGCTCGACGGCATCCGCCACATCTAAAGGAGGGCAAGATGATTTATGGGTTCCCGTTGCGTGACGTCAAAGACATGCTGCTCAATCAAATCGGCAATAACTTCTTTAAGTCAATTGATGACGAGCGACTGATTACCAAGCATATGGAGCGAACGCTCGAGAGGTTAGACCGCAATATCTCCGCTAATGACAATAAGTATTACTGGAGACTTAACGCGGCAGGGGAGCGTGAGGCTTACTTCGATCCGCTGCATACTTGTCAGTGGATGTTGTTCCTGTACCTGACGGCTAACACCATTTTCCGTGAGGAAAAAGATAATCCTGAGGCTGCACGCGTTGTATGCGACAAGATTTATGGCCAAATGAAAACGGTTTCTGGTTGCGACCTGTATTACGAGGTAGACATGCCAGAAACCTTTACTTTTGACCATCCGACTGGTTCCTTTATGGGGCGCGCGACCTACGGAGAGGGTTTTTCGTTCACGCAAGGGTGCACGGTCGGTAACCTCAACGAAGTATATCCGGTCATCGGACGCGATGTACAAATGTGCACCGGCAGCAAGGTACTTGGCAATTCCCACATTGGTGACAGCTGCCTGATAGGAGAAGGCGCAGTTGTAAGGGACGAGGATGTGCCCGCCGGGTCCGTTGTTTACGGCAAAACTCCGAATTTGAAGATTGCGCCCAGAAACTAATAGTACCGTTCAACAGGAGGTTTGAAATGAAGGAACTCGCAATAAACGGCGGTGAACCCACTAGCCCCAAGGTTTTAGGCTATGGACACCAGGATATCAACGAGGACGATATTAAGGCAGTGGAAGATTGCCTACGGGGGGATTACTTGACCTGCGGTCCCGCGACCGAAGCCTTCGAAGAGTCTATTAAGGCTGCCACAGGGGCTAAATTTGTAACTGCCGTGGCTAACGGCACTGCGGCACTGCACGTAGCATGTCTTGCCGCAGGCATTAAACCCGGTGATGAAGTGATTGTATCTCCTATCACTTTCGCCGCATCAGCTAACTGCGTGCGCTACTGTGGTGCTACGCCTGTGTTTGCGGATATTGATCCGCAGACCTGGAATATCGATCCAGCTTCAATCCGTGAGAAGCTTTCCGTCAAAACGAAAGCAATTGTGGCCGTAGACTTTGGCGGCGTTCACGTCAACTCAGACGAGATTCGTAAGATTTGCGACGAGAACGGCCTGACTTTCATTGAGGATGCAGCCCATGCAATGGGAACGTTCCACAATGGCCGCGCGGTGGGCGCTATCGCCGATATCACAACTTTTAGCTTCCATCCAGTAAAGACCATCACCACTGGTGAAGGCGGTGCCGTAGCAACGAATGATCCCGAGCTGGGTAAGATGATCGAGCTTTACGCCAAACACGGCATTACGCGCAACCACGATTTAATGCGCGAGACGGACCAGGGCGGTTGGTACTATGAGCAGCTTGTCTTGGGCTACAACTACCGCATTAGTGACATTGAGGCATCTCTTGGCGTAAGCCAGATGAAGCGACTCGAGCAGTTCGGCTCTCGCCGCAAGGAGCTCGTTGCCTTCTATAGCGAGCAGTTCTCCAAGATTCCGGAGGTACAGTTCCAAATTGACGCCTCGCCTGATGATACCGTGCGTCATCTGTATTGCCTGAAGTTTGACACTGAAGCACTTGGCGTTACTCGTCGCTGGATCTTCGATGCCTTGCGCGCTGAGAACTTAGGTGTAAATGTTCACTACCTGCCCGTATACTTATTGCCCTATTACAAGGACCTGGGCCATGGCCGCGGCGACTGTCCTAATGCCGAGGATTACTATGATCATTGTGTAACGCTTCCGCTGCACTGCGGGCTCTCTAATGAGGATGCACAACTCGTTGTCGACGCGGTTACCAAGGTCATCGAGTGGTGCCGCGCCAATAGGGGGGCCGTATAGTGCGTTTTGCCCTTCCCGAGAGCGAAGTGCGAGCCCAACTGGATAGGCAACTGAGCGCGCTTTTTCCCATAAACGCTGAAGAAAGGTCCGCCATCGACGGCGCATGGAACGCGTCCTTTGACAGGCTTGAGACGCGCTTCTCACGTATCAAGAACAAGTACTATAGCCGAGATGGCGAAACATTTTTCGATTCGCTACACGGCTGCCAGTGGACGCAGTTCCTCTTCACTCTCTCGAATGAAATAAACCATCGGGGGGGGTACGCTCTGTGTGCGATAAAATCTACGCGCTGAACCGCACTCTTAGTTCTGCCGACCTCTACTACGAGGTAGAGCTGCCAGATGTTTTCACGTTTGACCATCCCCTTGGTGCAGTTATGGGTCGCGCAGAATACTCCGACTACTTCGAGTTCTCCCAAGGCTGCACCGTTGGCAACAACAACGGAGTCTATCCGAGATTTGGTGAACGCGTTTTCATGATGAGTGACAGCAAGGTAATCGGAGACTGCGAGATAGGATCAAACGTCATCATCGGTGCGAATGCATGTGTCAAAGACCAGGATATTCCTAGCAACGTGCTTGTTTTTGGAGAGAGCCCGAATCTCGTTATCAAGGAAAACCGAAAGGAAACCGTTGATGCTTACGCAAAGGGGGTTTTCGTCTATGACTAGCGTTTGCATTATCACCGCTCGCGGTGGTTCAAAGCGCATTCCGCGCAAAAATATTCGAGAGTTTTGCGGGAAGCCCATTATTGCTTATTCGATTGAAGCTGCGCTTGAAAGCGGACTTTTCGACGAGGTAATGGTCTCGACAGATGACGAGGAAATTGCTGAAGTCGCGCGTAGCTACGGGGCTAAAGTACCGTTTATGCGCAGCGAAGCAACTTCCAATGATTTCGCTGTTACGGAAGACGTTGTAGTTGAGGTGCTTGAGTCCTATAAGGATAAACTCGGGGTTTCTTTTGACAATGTATGTTGCATTTACCCTACCGCTCCGTTTGTGTCCGTCTGCGAGTTGCAAGAAGCGTTCGGGAAACTTAACTCTGCAAATTCAGTTGTGCCGGTAACCGAATTTGATTTTCCGCCCCAGCGCGCTTTCAAAGTCGATGGAAATGGTTTCGCGGAATATGCTCACCCCGAGTTTGCTACTGCTCGTAGCCAAGACCTTGAGCCGCTTTGCCATGACTGCGGAAGATTTTACTTCGCTAAAACTGTCGCCTTATTGAAATATCATGACTTCATAATGCCTGGTTGTGCGGTGGTAAGAATTCCTCCAGAGCGCGTTCAAGACATCGACACCGAGGATGATTGGCGCCTTGCCGAGCTTAAGTTCGAGGCTTTGCAACACTTTAATTCATAAGGGAGATATCCATGGATAAGAAACTGATAATTGACGATCGCGAAATTAGCCAGACCGCCCCTTCTTATATCATTGCCGAAATGTCGGCAAATCATTTGATGGACAAAGATCGTGCGATGTGAATTATCGACGCCGCCGCGGATGCTGGTGCCGATGCAATTAAGCTGCAAACGTACACCGCTGACACCATCACAATTGATTGCGACAACGAGTACTTCCAGATCAAACAGGGCACCATCTGGGACGGAACCACACTCCACAAGCTCTATCAAGAGGCATACATGCCTTGGGAGTGGCAGGCGGATTTGATGGCGCATGCCAAGGAGCGTGGCATTGCCTGTTTCTCATCGCCCTTCGACCCCACTGCCGTCGACTTCCTCGAGTCTATTGGTTGCCCCGCATACAAGGTGGCTTCTTTCGAAATTACTGATATTCCTCTTATCAGGAAGATTGCCCGTTTGGGTAAACCGGTCATCATGTCTACGGGTATTTCCGAAATGGCAGATATCGAGCGAGCTGTTAATGCTTGCAAAGAGGAAGGCAATACTCAGGTGGCATTGCTCAAGTGCACGTCTTCCTATCCTGCACCTTATGAGGAAATCAACCTTCGAACCATTCCTAATATGGCCGAGGCTTTCGATGTCGTGACTGGACTTTCCGACCACACCATGGGTCATGATGTCGCCGTCGCATCGATCGCTTTGGGTGCCAAGGTCATTGAAAAGCACCTGACTCTCGCCCGCGCCGATGGAGGAGCAGATGCGGAGTTCTCCATGGAGCCGCAGGAATTCAAGGAGATGGTCGATGGCATTCGTAACGTTGAAAAGGCGCTTGGCAGAGTCACCTATGACCTTACGGCTAAGGGTCGCAAAAACAGGGAGTTTTCACGTTCTCTATTCGTAGTCGAGGATATCCCTGCTGGCGGCACCATCACTGAAAAAAACGTGAAGTCTATCAGACCTGGTTTTGGCATGCACCCCATGTACCTTGACGAGGTTATGGGCAGGATCGTGCCTAACGGAGCCGCCAAGGGCACGCCGTTGAGCTGGGAAATTTTAGGATGATTGACCACAATCCCATCATTGGATTCCGCGTCGACGCTACATCCAAAATTGGTGCAGGCCATGCGATGAGGTGCTTATCCATCGCTCGTTCACTCTCCGCTCGAGGTTCAAAAGCCATTTTTTTCGTATCATGCGACGAATCGGCGGCATTTTTTAAAAGTGAGAACTATGAATGTCGAATATTGCCTGCTGATGAAACGTGCCTTACCGTGCGCGATGCAAGAAATCTTGGCACCGCACTTAAAGAGTGCGGTGCCTCCTGTCTCCTAATCGATTCGTATGGTGTTGACGGAGGCTTTTTCGATGCCGTTGAAAATGGCAGCCTTGCTGAAATTCACATTGCATATATCGACGATATGTATTCGTACGCGCAAGGAATTATCAAACTGCCGTTGAAACGACCCGTAGACATACTCATTAATTGTGACATTATTGCTAATGAAGACCAGTATCGCTTCGCGTACCACGATTGCAATACTCAGCTGATGCTTGGCCCGCTTTACGCACCTTTGCGTGAAGAGTTTTCTACTCAGAGAAAAGAGCCTTTAAAAAAATCCGTAACAGATATTCTTGTGACAACCGGCTCCACCAACCCATCGAACCTACTTGAAAGACTGAGTAATCTCTGCCTAGAAAGCTGCCAAGATGCCATTATTCACGTTGTTGTCGGCCCAAAAGCCAAATTTAAGCAAATGGAATCTAGCCGAGTTGTTCTTCACGAAGGGGATTCCATTTCTGACTTGATGCGCCGTTGTCAGATGGCCGTTTCCTCCGCCGGCGTTACACTCTTAGAACTTGCTGCTTTAGGCATACCGACCGTCGCTGTCAGCATCGTTGAAAACCAACGTCAAGTTGCCCAGGCTTTTGAGGATATGGAACTCGGGCTTAGCTGCTGCGCAACTGACGAAAGACAGAGCATAATTTCCAGTATTAATAGACTGTTCATAGATGCGAACCTACGAGACTCTTTTTCAAGCAGATGCATGAAAATGGTTGACGGAAAAGGTGCAGATAGGATCGCCGCAGCGCTTCTCGATTTAGCAAATGACCGGTAATGGCTATCCCATGCACCTGCTTGATTTGCGCTGCGCTGCAAATATGGTCAGGGAAGATATATGACTAACTTTGGATTAAATAATACCGTAGTAATACTCGGCGGCAGCAGGCTGCAGGTACCCGCCATCATGGCGGCACAGAGGCTTGGATTCCGCGTCGTATGTGCCGACTATGATCCCGATGCGGTGGGCTTTAAAGTCGCCGACGTCTCATCGCTTACGAGCACGCTCGACGTCGAAGCTGTGGAAGCGCTCGCTCGCGAGGAACAGGCAGACTTCGTGATTACATCTACGAGTGACGCTCCCGTAAGGGTAGCGGCTCTCGTCTCCGAGAGGCTCGGACTTCCCACCGGTATATCGTCAGCTGACGCAGTGTGCGCCACGCAAAAGGATGCCATGCGGAGAAGGCTCGCCGAACACGGCGTGCCCATGCCTGAGTTCGAAGTGTGCAACAACGCTGAGGAGTTTGGACGAGCCTTAGAGCGCTTCGGTTACGACTGCATCGCGAAACCCGCGGATTCCGCCGCTAGCCGCGGTGTGAAGCTCATTACTCCCGAGGACCGCGCGACGTCAGCGACTGATCTCTTCGACCTCTTCCGCAGCTTCTCCCGCAAGGGAACTGTAATGGTCGAGCAGCGCGTCACCGGTCGTGAGGTGAGTGTGGAAGGCATGACGCTTGATGGCAAGACGACCATTCTAACCATCACCGATAAGCTAACAACTGAGCCGCCCTTCTTCGTCGAGCTTGGCCATTCTGAGCCCTCAAGACTTCCAATCGAGGCTCAAGAAGCCATTCGCGAAGTTGCGAAAAAGACCATCGAAGCCATCGGTATCGTGACTGGACCTTCGCATACGGAGATCATGCTCACCGACGAGGGTCCGAAGGTTATCGAGATGGCTGCACGACTTGGAGGCGATTTTATTACTTCCAAACTCGTACCACTGTCGACCGGTCTCGATTTTGTTGAGGGAACCGTGGCCGCAGCTCTTGGACTGCCGTTTGACTTTGAGGTAAAGGCGCATCGTGGGTCGGCAATTCGCTTTATCACTGCGGATCATGCTGGAACGATATCCTCCATTGATGTGCCGGATAATCTCTGCCACACTGAAGGCGTTGAGGAAATCGAGCTATACCTTAAGCCCGGAGACTCTATTGAGACGCCGCACTCAAGTAATGACCGAATCGGACATGTCGTATGCAGCGGCGATAACGCCGATGAAGCTGCGGCACGAGCTGAATGGGCACTTGGACAGATTAAGGTAAACCTGAGCTAGCGCATTTTGGAATTGGTGTTAGGAAAGTATTATGGATGTATCGATTATTGCGCCGTATATCGTTTCGATACTTGCCGCGATAATTTCCGGCTTCAGCTCTTATTTGGTAGCCCACAATAAATCCGCTTCGGAAATTCGAACGCTCAAGGAAGCAAATGAGCATGAAATCGAAAAGCTCATGAAACAGCACGAAGTTGATTTGGACAACTTAAAGGAGACCCATAAGCTTGAGATGGAGAAACTCGAAGCGGAGCATAGATATTCCCTCGAGCTGGCGAACTCCAACGCGCAGAATGAAATGACCAAGCAGCTGATGGGTTCCCTTGTCGGAAATTTGATGGCAGCACCACAAATGCAAGATCTCTTTGCAAGCGCGTTGGCTGATTCAATTAAGAAGGGTAAACAAGAGTAGCAACTAAAACGATAGGACATTTATCGTCTCAATAGTTAATGCTTGCATTTTTGAGGACGGACCGCTTTGTTACTAGCTAACAAAGCGGTCCGTCCTTATTTGTACAGCTTCCAAGATCGCAGAAGAACGACTGTATGACGTCGAGTTGTACCTTCGGGACGATGATGTCGTCCTGGTAACATACTCGGAAGATTCGAACGAGGACGGCGGACTCCATTTCCAAGGGTTTTGCTTTGACATTGGGGGTGTTCGAGATGTCGCCCAGCTCTACATTGACGCCCTTTACGAGCTCGATCGTTACGTATCGAGATTGAGGAACAAGGACTTCGAGTGAGGCGTTCGCCGTAATCTTGTGGTCGCTCTCGTCGAGGTTTATCCAGCTTTTGATTTCGCCCGATGAATTATCTTGCCGCTCACGCAGATTTGCCGATTCGGCGATTGGTGAGGGGTTATCAAGACGCCGCTTTGGGCATTGTTTATAGAATAAGGATGACAGCACGATTTCGAGGATGTTCGCGGGAGATACGAGGGGATTTTGTAATTCTCTTTTATAGCCTTTGCATCAGATTTAGAATCGGCTGGTTAATTCAGATTCGCGCAATCAGCGAGGTTAATTGGAGGTGTTCGTGGTCAAGAACTTCTTTGTCACTTGTGGAGTATGTGGATGCGTGCATCGTGTGCGCGTCCAGGCTGGATTTGTTAATGACTATCCGGTTAGATACTTGTGTCCGCAGTGCCGGAACCGCATCGACGGAGCGGTTCGCCTTGACCCGAGCTGCGCTTTGATTGATTTTAAGCTCGACCCTGGCACGGTTGCCTCCATGGGTGGAAATTTAGATTGCGCCCGAGTTATGGTGGAGTTATCTGGTGAGCTTCCGTCATATAAAATATCTGTAGAACATCGTGCCTGCATGACAAGCCCCTTTATCAGAGCCTCTGAGCTGATTCCATTTGATGAACTCAGCGAGTACGTGAGTAATATGGTTTATTGTCTTCATTATTACCGCGAAGACTGGCCTACCCTGAGGACCGCTCTTCAACTGTATTGCGATGGGCATGACGATTATGCGGATAAGGTTCTTTCGGAATTCGAGCACAAACTGTTAGGCGAGGACAATCGACACTATTCCTTGCTGAGCCGAATCGCGAGAATGTCTTGGCTCGGTCTCCCCATGATTGCGGGAAGCGACGCGCATGAGCGCGCTGTTGAATGTGAAAAACTCGTTTCTTGTCTAGAGGCAGAGGCGCTTTCCGGCCTAGCAGGTTACTACCTCAAAACCGATATGACTGCCAAGTCGCTGCTTGCTGAAATCAACGAAGTTCTGGATTCCGTAGCCGGATCATTTCCGGTTCTCCTCAACGGTTTTACTTTTCTTATGGCGGGAGACGCCTATGACTTGGAAAAGTACGGTACGTTCTGCTGCACTCCTAGTGATATTGAGAAGCTTTATTGTCGGGAATATGAGCTTATTGGCAGCCTGCTTGTTCTGTTTATCGGGCTCGACAACATCGAATGTAACGGGGCGTTCGATGTCATGCCCAAAGGCGTAGATCTAGGTGCAAAGTCGTTCGACAAACTTTCTGTAGCCCCTAAGGCAAAGCGATTCAACGCTGTCGGTACGGGCTCATTTACTGGCCATATCAAGCAGTGTTGGAATCCGGTTCTGCGCAATGCATTTAGTCATAATCGGACGGATTTCGACTGCGCGACTCAAGTCATTCGCACTTTGCGTGAGGATGGGACCAACGATTCTCGAGGCAACACCTATTTGCTTGAAATGGTTCGCGATTGCATTTTGATGGCTCGGGAAATTATGGTATTTCGTGGTGTCTTATTCCATTTCATTGGAAGTGGGCTGTGGTAAGGATTGGACTTAACGCCGATGTGCATGCACGGCGTAAATCGTGGTGCACATGTGCGTCAATCATCGAGCTGTGGGTGCAAACGCGGAGATGGCCAGCGACGGTCATCTCTGGCCATCTCCGCGTTTGCACTCGCAAGGCAAGGATTAAGGTGCGCCGCCCTAATTGGCATTGGAGCGTCGACGACCGCGTCTATAAATTTTGATGAACAGTGATATGGACTCATTGTTATAGCTAGGAGCCAAACATGGAAGCACCCGCCGTTCTCTATCATTATGCAAGCCTAGATACGCTGGCCTTGATTCTGCATAATCGAACTATCAGGTTCAGCCGGTTAGATAAGGTTGACGACCCACAAGAACAGCGTTCAGCAGACTCTCAAAATCTTGGAAAAATGAAGCTCGTCAGTTGTTGGACCTCTTCTGATGAGGAAAGCATCCCCATGTGGCGCGAGTATGCTGGAGCTGAATGTGGAGTAAGAATCCAAATGAAGAGTCATCCGTTTAAGCGGTACTCTGTGTCTACCGAAAGCCTAAGTAAGCTATCTAGTGACGCAGTTTTGAATACTCCTGGTGGCAAGTTTGATGGACTTCAATTGCCGCTCGAAGACTTTTGGGATAAAAAATATCATTTTAAAGAAATGGCCCGAAGCGTTGAGATGCTTCATGAAGTCCAGTATACGAACGATAAGTCGCTTCTGTTTCCAAAGTTGATCCGTAACTTCGAAAACGGCTGGATAGAAGCCGATTTAAACACACTTGGGATTCACAAAGCTACTGCCTGGTCATACCAAAACGAATGGCGATATGTTTTGACGGCAGTTCCTGTGGGCATCGCCTCTGTAATCAAGGGTGATGTTGAAGCAGTTAAGAGGGCCACTGAGGTCATACTTGATAGATGCGATCCCGAAATTCCTTCCTTTTACGATTTGATTATCTCAGACGAAGCATTTTCTTCGATGAAGATCGTCGCTTCCCCAAAGATGACGCCGGGGAACCGATTAATTCTGGATGAATTAGTGCAGAAATACGCACCTGGCATTGATGTTGCAGAAAGCTCGATTGAGTTGGTTTAAATAGGCAGCAATATGATGCCGGAGGTTCCCATGTGTTGTCTGCGAATTCATGGTGGGGGAGCCGATACTCTTCTAATCCAATGCGCAAATAATCAGATCGCACTTTTGGACAGCTCTAGAAGTTCTTACTGATAACTGCATATCCGCAATAAGGGAAGGGCTGACAAGTGGCTGCCGATATGCCCCTTCTTATTAAAGCCAATTTGCTACTTATTAAGGGTCTAAATAATTACTGCCCACCCGAACTTATCGTCCTTGACTATTAAACATGGTTATACTGCAAGGAGTATTCTTGTTTGTTCTTTTGGAGCTCGGCATATGCAATTTAATTATTCCGCGCTTGATAGCTATGAGTTTGAGTTGCTCAGTCGTGATGTCGCCGAAAAGCTTATGCATATTAAGCTGTCCTGCTATACCGAGGGCAGGGATGGCGGGATAGATGCCTCCGATTTTTATTTCTGTGGTTCTCATGCCTGTCCATCGGTTGTCGTTCAAGCCAAGCATTGGACTCAGCATGTGCGTTATTCCAGGCTTGAATCAACTTTATTAGCTTTGATTAAACAGCTAGACTCTCGCGGTAATCTTCCCTCCAGATGTTTAATACTTACTGTGGCCTCTGGCGTTACGAGAGAATTCCAACAGCGATTGTTTTCTAAGGCGAAAGCTCTCGGTGTTCAAGATTTCAAACTACTGGATTCCGTTAAGCTTGACCAGCTCCTTTCTGATGAGTCTAATTCAGATATTCTGCGTAATCATTTTAAGCTATGGATTGCTGGGGCCAATGTGCTGCAAAACCTGTACAACAGGTCATTCTTTGTAGGCTGTGATTTGTATCTTGCTAATATCGATGAACGCAAATCCTTATTTGTCCAAACCGCTCTATTTAACAGGGCGGTCAATATTCTCGAATCAAACCCCTGTCTAATCATCACCGGCGATCCGGGTACGGGCAAAACCACACTTACACAAATGCTCGCCCTTCAAATGTCCGCAGCTGGTTATCGCGTTCTCTATTCTTCATGCTATGAATTGGAGGGCGTAATTAGCGCATCTTCGCCCGATTCCAACCTACCGGAACTTATTGTACTAGATGATTTCCTTGGACAGAATTTTCTTGATGTCGATTCAAAGTTGCTGCGCCTGCCTTGATTATCGACTTTATCCGAACACCTCCCACATTC